>JAFIHO010000193.1 GCA_017849395.1 Hyphomicrobiales bacterium | reverse complement strand
TATCCGATTTGAACCCGATCAGAGCGCGGAAGGGCGCAAACACCAGCGGCAATCCGATCATGATCGAGACGAGTGTGGTGGATACGCCCAGCTCAACGATCATCACCCGGTTCAGGGTGCCGATGGTCAAGGTGATCGCCATGCCGACAGATATCTGGAACAGCGACAGCCGCAGCAGCCGCGACAGCGGCAGATCGGCCGTCCCCGCATCGGCGAAAGGCAGGAAATCCTTGCTGATGCGGGTCCACATCTTGCCGCGCAGGACGGTCAGGCTGCTCATGTTCGAACCAGTTCAAAGGCGTGGGACTTGTAGAAGCCGGTCATCACCAGCGCGGTGCGGGCGATCTTCCATCCCTTCAAGCCCGGCTGGGCAGCAATGCGGCGGCGCATGTCATTCTCGCCAACCGGAATAATCGCCGGGGCGCGGTCGCCGCGCGGAAAGACGCGGCCCGCCAGATGCAGCGCGGTCAAAGCCGGCGTGCGCGGCGCGACGGTGAACAGAATCGAACCGGATGTGCGGCGCGCCAGCCCGGCAAGAGCGACGACAATGTCAGGAGTGTCGTAGTGAATCAGGGAATCCATCGCCACCGCATGGTCGATGTCGCCGAAATCCGGGTCCAGCATGTCGCCGACGCGAAAATCCACCATGCCGTCCGGCAGGTCGGACGGCATGCGCTCGCAGGCAATGTCGATCAGGCTCGCCGAAACATCGACCGCGATCACTTCGGCGCCGCGTCGCGCCGCTTCGTATGCGAGCGCGCCCGTGCCGCAGCCCGCATCGAGCAGCCGGGTGCCCGCCAGGTCCGCGGGCAGCCAGTCCAGCAGTTGCGCGCGCATGGTGTTGCGTCCGGCTCGCACCGTGGCCCGGATTTTGCTCACCGGCGCGTCCGAGGTGAGCCGCTTCCAGGCATCGAACGCCGTGCGGTCGAAATAGGACTGCAGAAACTGCCGCCGCTGCGAATAGGTCGTGCTGCCCATCAGTCGAACCCCAGAAAGTCGAAGATGTCGCGGTCCTTCATCGGCATCGCATCATACTGCTTGTCGCCCGCGAGCAGGGATGCGGCCAGGCGCAGATATTCGTTCAGCACTCTGTCCAGTTCGGGCGACGGCTCCATCTCGAACAGGGTCGATTTTTTCAGCCGCGACCTGCGGATCACGTCGAGCTGGGGGAAATGGGCCACGCGCTCGATGCCGATCGCCGCATTGAAGCGGTCGATCTCGTCGGTTTTCTCGCTGCGGTTGGCGATCACACCGCCCAGCCGCACGTCATAGTTCTTGGACTTTGCCTTGATCGCGGCAACGATGCGGTTCATTGCGAAGATGGAGTCGAAATCATTCGCGGTGACGATCAGCGCCCGTTCGGCATGTTGCAGGGGCGCGGCGAAGCCACCGCATACGACGTCGCCCAGAACATCGAAGATCACCACATCGGTGTCTTCCAGCAGGTGATGCTCTTTCAGCAGCTTGACGGTCTGGCCAACGACATAGCCGCCGCAGCCGGTGCCGGCGGGCGGCCCTCCGGCCTCCACGCACATCACGCCGTTATAGCCTTCATAGACATAGTCTTCGGGCCGCAACTCCTCGCTGTGGAAATTCACCTGTTCCAGCACGTCGATCACCGTGGGGACCAGCTTCTTGGTGAGGGTAAAGGTGGAATCGTGCTTGGGGTCGCAGCCGATCTGCAACACCCGCTTACCGAGCTTGGAGAAAGCGGCGGAGAGATTGGACGAGGTGGTGGACTTGCCGATGCCGCCCTTGCCATAGATGGCGAACACCTTGGCGCCCTCGATCCGCAGCTTCGGGTCCAGCTTCACCTGAACACTGCCTTCGCCATCCTCTTTGCGGTACAGCGCGCGGGGCAGGTCGAGAACGGTCATCCCGAAATCCTTTTCATGTCATTCCGCCGCCATCGCGGCGACGCCTTCCAGGCGGTCTTCCATCTCGTTGCCCGCGTCGCGCAGCGCCTGCAGCGTCGCGTCGTCGGGCGACCAGTATTTGCGCTCATGGGCTTCCAGCAGCCTGTTGGCCATGCGGGCCGAAGCCTTGGGGTTCAGGTCCATCAGGCGCGCGCGCATTGCCGCGTCCAGCACGAAGGTCTCGCTGATCTGCTGGTATATCCAGGGCGCCACCTGTTCTGTGGTGGCGGACCAGCCCATCGTGTTCGTGACCTGCGCCTCTATCTGGCGCACGCCCTCATAGCCATGCTTGAGAAGCCCGTCATACCAGCGGGGATTGAGCATGCGGGTGCGCGTTTCCAGGGTGACCTGCTCGGCCAGGGTGCGCACCTTGCCTTCGCCCTGCGTCTGGTCCCCGACATAGACCGCAATCTGCTCGCCCTTGGCACGGCGCACCGCGCGGCTGATGCCGCCCAGTGTATCGACATAGTGATCGACGGTCGTGACGCCCAGTTCCAGGGAGTCGAGATTCTGATAGGCCAGGTCGACGCCCTTCAAGGCGTTGGCAAGCAGCGCGGGCTGCTTGCTGGGCTTGCCGCTGCGCCCATAGGCGAAGCATTTGCGGCTTTCATATGCGTCGGCCAGTTCTTCGCCGTCATTCCAGCATCCGGCGTCGATCAAATGATTGACATTCGCGCCATAAGCGCCGTCCGCGTTGGAGAATACGCGCAGCGCGGCGGTTTCCAGGTCGCAGCCAAGCTCCGTCTGATGGGCCAGGGCGTGCTTGCGGATGAAGTTCATTTCCTCGGGTTCGTCGGCGGACGCGGCAAGCCATGCCGCCTCTGCCAGCATCCTTGTCTGGAGCGGCAGCAGGTCGCGGAAAATACCCGACAAGGTTGTCATCACATCGATGCGCGGACGGCCCAGTTCGGCCAGCGAGATCAGTTCCGCCCCGCACAACCGGCCATAGGAATCGAACCGCGCGCGCGCACCCATCAGCGCCAGGACCTGCGCGATCTGCGCCCCTTCGCTTTTCAGATTGTCGGTGCCCCACAGTACGAAGGCGATGGTTTCCGGCGGGGCCGCGCCTTCGGCGGCGTGGCGGTCGAGCAGGCGTTGCGCCTGGTGCGCGCCGTCCCGCATCGCGAGTGTGCTGGGAATCCGGAACGGGTCGAAGCCGTGCAGGTTACGGCCGGTGGGCAATATCGCGCGTGTCCGCAGCAGATCGCCGCCCGGCGCCGGACGCACAAAGCCCGCATCCAGCGCGTGTAGTATGGCGGCAAGCTCGGTATCCCGCGCCAACTGTGCATTTGCAGTTTCCAGGTCCTGGAAAAGGGCCAGCAGGCCGTCAGAATGCGCCAATCCGCTCAGCGCCGCGGCCTTTTGGGCGCCGCATCCCTCGACCAGCGCCGCGATGGCGGCGTGCGCGGGCTTGGCGTTGCCATGCGCCTCGGCCATGGCCAGCAAAAGACCGATCCGCGCTTCGGCCGATGCCGGTTCGCCCACCACATGAAGGCCTTCCGGTATCAGCGTCTGCTCATATTCATAGAGACGCGCCGACAGCGATGCGACAAGCGAGTCGCAATTCTGGAGCCAATCCTCACCATCGCCGGTCAGGGCAAGGGCCGCAGCCTGCTCATGGATCAGCGCCGCCAGGGTTTCACGGCCATCCTGGACATCCGGCGCAGTCGCATGCCAGCGATCCAGCGACGCCTTGAGTTCCATCAGCCCCTTGTACAGGCCCGACTGCGCCACCGGGGGCGTCAGGTAGCTGATCAGTGTCGCCGCCGAACGGCGCTTGGCGAGCGCGCCTTCCGAAGGATTGTTGGCGGCATAGAGATAGAAATTCGGCAGATCGCCGATCAGCCGTTCCGGCCAGCAACGCGCCGACAGGCCGACCTGCTTGCCCGGCATGAATTCCAGTGCGCCATGGGTGCCGAAATGCAGCACGGCGTGGGCGCCGAAGTCCTCGCGAATAAAGCGGTAGAAGGCGCTGAAGGCATGGGTCGGCGCGAAATTTCCGTCGAACAGCAGCCGCACGGGGTCGCCTTCATACCCAAAGCCCGGCTGAAGACCGACGAACACGTTGCCGAACCGCTCGCCCAGCACAAAAAGCGAGCGGCCATCGGTCAGTTGCCGCCCGGGCGCGGCGCCCCATTGCTGCTCGATCTGCGCCAGATGCTTCTCGCGGCGTACATGATCGTCCACGGCGATACGGGCATGGACATTCGCATCGGTGGCGAGGAATTTGGCATTGCCGTCCAGCAGGCGCGACCGCAGCGCGTCGACACTGTCCGGCACCTCGACATCATAGCCATCCGCCTTCAACGCCTTGAGGGTGTTGTGCAGCGATTCAAAAACCGAAAGATAGGCGGCTGATCCCGCCGCGCCCGCGTTGGGCGGGAAATTGAACAGCACGATAGCCACGTTGCGACGGCTCTTTTCCGCGCGCCGCAGCGCGACCAGTTTGGCGATCCGCATCGCCAGTCTTTCGGCCCGTTCCGCGCAAGGCTGCATCCGGGGGGCCTCGCCGCGCATCTCAAACATGCAGGCCCGTTCGCAACCGGTGCAGGCCTCGCCGCTGCCATCGGAGCGGCCGCCGAAAATGGTCGGTGCAACGGCGCCGTCCAGTTCGGGAACCGCCACCATCACCGTCGCTTCCACCGGCGTGAGGCCGTGGGCGGAAGACGCCCAGCGTTCCAGGGTCTGGAATTCCACCGGCTGGGCGGCGATATACGGAACATCCAGCCTGGAAAGTATGTCCTCGGCGGCGGCCGAGTCGTTATAGGCAGGGCCGCCGACCAGCGAGAACCCCGTCAGCGAAATGACTGCATCGACGGCCGGCGCACCGGCTCTCATAAAGTACTTCTCGATCGCGGGACGGCAATCCAGCCCGCTGGCGAAGGCGGGGATGACGCGCAGCCCCTTGGCCTCCAGCGCCGCGATCACACCATCATAATGCGCGGTGTCGCCTGCCAACACATAGGAACGCATCACCAGCAGTCCCACGGTTCCGGCGGCTTTGCGGTGCTGCGGCAGGGCCTCGCCGCGCTCGGCGATGCGGCTCTTCAGACGCGGGTGATAAACCCCCACATCGGGATATTCGTCGGGCGGCGCGGCGCTCAATGTTCCGCGCAGCGCCTGTCTCTCTGCGGCCGCATAGCGGTTCACCAGGAAGCGCACCATCTGCACGACATTGGATTGCGAACCGGCGAACCAGTATTGCATGGTCAGGAAATAGGCGCGCACATCCTGCGCCTTGCCGGGGATCAGCCGCAGCAGGCGGGGCAGGCGGCGCAGCATCGCGATCTGCCGGGCGCCGGAGCTGGCGTTCATGCCCTTGGCATCGGACGAACCGCGCAGCTTCTTGATCATCGCCAGCAGGCCGGTCTGCGGCTTGTCCATGTCGAAGCTGCCCATGCGCGTCAGCTTGACCATCTCCTTGGCGCACATCGCCACGACCATCGCATCGCAATGATCGCGCCGCGCCTCCAGCGCGGGTTTGATGGCGCGTATGTGATCTTCCATGAACAGCATGGTGGCGATCACGATATCCGCCGTCGCGACACACGCCTTGCAGCGTTGCAGCGCCGATGGATCGTTCTCCCACTCCGCCGCAGCGTGCAGGCTTAGCGTAAGGCCCGGAATATCGCGCGCCAGCGCAGCGCGCGCCTCGCTCACCACCTTGGCCAGGTGCATGTCCATGGTGACGATGACGACCCGCATCCGCGGGCTTTCACCGCGCATAGTGGGACTTCGCGTCATAAAGGGTTCCCAATTCTATCCTCGCCAGTCCGCGTTCGCTGGCGAATCTCTCGGTATTGCGCCGCGCCTTGCCGCGCACGAAGAACGGAATCTTCTTCAGTTCCTGCTCTGC
>JAFIHO010000192.1 GCA_017849395.1 Hyphomicrobiales bacterium | reverse complement strand
TACCAGACGAACCAAAGTCCGGAGCCCAGACCGAAATTCGTCGCGGTCAGACCCAGCTCCTGACTCATCCCGGTGGAGGAATTGATATTGATGCGATTGAGATAGGAAGCGAGATAGGCCACCAGAAGCAGCGGCAGGATGCGCCAAAACACCTTGCCGATAACCCGCTTTTCCAGCTCCATCCCCGTGACCTTTTGTTCTGCTTTGTGCGCGACAGTTCGTGGCGCCACGCGCCAAGTCAAGCGCTTTTGGGCTGGATCAATGAAAGGTCACGCCGGAATCGTGTAATTTCGTGGGACTTCGCCGTGGCGCGACCGTTCCAGCATGGTTTCAAATGCCGCTTCGATATGCCGGCAGAACAGGCCAGTGTCGAAAAGCGGCACTGTGTTTCGGTTCGCGGCCAGCCGGGCACGCATCGCGGCGAGGCGCGCAGGATCACGAGCGAGCGCAAGCGCAAGGGTTTCGTATTCTTCCACCGAATGGGCCACGAGTTCGGGCAAGCCGACGGCCTTCAGCAGGCTGGCCGCGACCCGGCCGGGAAAGGCGCGGCCCATGCAGGTTACAATCGGCAGGCCCGTCCATAGCGCGTCGCTGGCGGTGGTGTGGGCGTTATAGGGTAACGTATCGAGGAACAGGTCGGCGCAGGCGTGGCGCGCAAGATGATCAAGGGAAGAAATGCGCGGCGCGAAGACAAGCCGGGTTGGATCGACGCCGCGCGCACAAGCAGCGGCCCGCAGATTGCGGTTAGCCGCATCATTGTCATCCAGAAGCCACAGCACACTGCCCGGGACCGCCTTGAGCAGCCGCATCCAGATTTCGAAGAAACCAGGCGCAATTTTCCAGGCGGCATTGAAGCAGCAGAAGACAAAGCCATCGCCCGGCAGACCCATTCGCGCGCGGGAAGGCGCGACGCCAATGGCACGCTTGGAATCGTTGACCTGATAGCAATATGGCAAGTGGACGACATGCTCGCTGTAGAAGGACTTCTGATCGAATGGCAATACCGTCGCATCGGCCAGGATATAATCCAGCCAGGGGGCGCCTATCGTACCGGGATAGCCGAGATACTGAACCTGTACTGGACAGGGCCGATGGCTGAGAATGCCGGGGCGGGAATTCTCGGTATGGCCCTTCAGATCGACCGCGATGTCGATTTCGGCCTCGCGCAGCAGCGCGGCGGCTTGGGCGTCGGTGCAGTCGCGGATGTCGATGAAGCGGTCGAATGCCTTCAGCAGCCTTGAACGCATCGGGCTGGCGTCGTCGCGGCTAAATGACAGGGCCGTTATCTCGAAACGGTTACGGTCATGCGCTTCGAACAGGCCCGCCATAAGATCGGCGGTGGCGTGCTGATGGAAATCGGACGAAATATAGGCGATACGAATGCGGTCGTGCGAATAGTGCCCTCCAGTCCAGAGCGGCTCGGATGGTGGGGGCACTTGACTGTTGACGAAGTGCTCGGCGGCTGCGCGGTGCATGGCAGGATCGTCGGTGAAGGACAAAATGGTCAGTGGCGCGACAACGGCAGTGCGGGCGTTCACCGCATCGATCAGACGATCGCGGAAAACGTTCCAGCGACTGAAGTCACAGCTGCTGAGTATCGCGCCCGCGGCGCTACCAAGCAGATAGGGGTGCGTGGGCGAAAGTTGACCTGCTTTCTCATAGGCGGCGAAGGCCTCGTCGAAACGGCCCAGTCGCATCAGAACGGTTGCGCGATTGAATTGGGCGCCGAAATGGTTGGGATCGAGACTCGCAGCGCGGCCATAACTAGCGGCGGCGTCTTCGGCGCGATCCATCTGCCATAAGGCATGGCCGCGACGGAACCATGCTTCGGCGTTGTGCGGTGTGATGCCGGTCAATTTGTCGTAATTCTGCAAAGCTTCGGCGGGGTGGTTCATCGCCAGCAGCAGGTTGCCCCTATACAACAGGGTCGCCGGATGGCGAGGCGCTAGTGACAGCGCCCTGTCGAAATCCGCCAACGCCTCGGCATGACGGCCCAGTTCGTGCAGCGCCAGCGCGTGATGGGTGCGGATGTCGGCATCGCCGGGCGACTCGGCGGCAGCGGCAGTAAGCAATACGAGCGCCTCCCATGCGCGCGCCTGCTGAAGGCGCAGCACGCCAAGCATGTGGCGCGCGGATATATCGGCTGTGTCGAGGGATAGTATCTGCTGATAGAGCCGCTCTGCCGCGTCAAGCTGCCCGGCGCGATGCAGCCCTGCCGCTTCGCTGCGCAGGCGATCGATCTCCGTCATTGCACGGCGAAGCTTTGGGGCGGTTCGCCCGCCTGCGCGATTTCGGTCATGCGGACATAGACAGTTTCGATAGCACGCGTGAAACGCCCCGTGTCGAACAAGGGTTCGGTGCGGCGATTGGCGGCGAGTGTTGTGCGGATCGCCCGCAACCGCTCCGGATTGCGCGCGAGTTCCAATGCCAGCGCCTCGTAATCCGCCGCATTCTCGGTGACGAGCTCGGGAAGCCCTATCGCTGTCAGCAGGCTGGCCGCGACGCGGCCGGAGAAACTATCCCCACGGCAGGTGATTACAGGAAGACCAGCCCACAGCGCATCGCTGGCAGTGGTGTGCGCGTTACATGGCAGATTGTCGAGGAACAGGTCGGCCAGCGCATGGCGCGCCAGATGCTCGTCATGTCCCATGTGCGGCGCGAACACCAGGCGGGAGGGATCGATATCCCGCGCCGCCGCTTCGCGGCGCAAATTCGCGGTGGCGCTGGGATTGTCCTGGATCAGCCACAACTGGCTACCGGGTACAGCGGCCAGCAGCCGCATCCAGATGGCAAAAAATTCCGGCGTGATCTTCCAGGCGCCATTGAAGGCGCAGAACACAAAGCCGTCGCCCAGCCCCGCCTGGGCGCGCGATGGCGGATTGGGCGCGATGGGGCGCTTATCGTCATTGACCTGATAGCTGTGGGGCAAATGCACGATCTTTTCGGTGAAGCCGGCCTGGCTCTCGAAGGGCGCTACGATGGCATCCGCGATAATGTAGTCAATGAAATCCACGCCCACCGTTCCGGGATATCCCAGGTACTGCGCCTGGACCGGCGTAGGCCGAGCTGCGAAGATGCCCAGGCGGGCTTCCCGTGTCGGCCCCTTGAGGTCAATGGCAATGTCGATCTCCGCCTCGCGCAGCAGGCGCGCTACCTCTGTATCGGACTTGTCGCGTACTTCATGGAAATGCTCGAAAGCATTACGCAGCCGCGTCCGCATGGGGGATTCTTCGTCCTGGCCGAACGACCAGGCACTCACTTCGAACCGCGCGCGATCGTGATGTTCGAACAGACCCGCCATCAGATGGGCAGTGGCATGCTGGTGAAAATCTGCGGACAGATAAGCGATGCGGATGCGGTCATGCCGGTAATGCTGGCCGGTCCACAGAGGCGGGGGGCGCTCTGGAAAGCTGTGACGCTGATAATTTTCAGCGCAGCGGCGGCGCAGCATGTCGTCAGCGGGATAGGCCAGGAAGGTGAAGGGCGCAACGATGCCGTCCTCGCGCACCATCTTGTCGATCATTGGCGCATAGCGCGCACGGCGCGCGAAATCGCAGACCTGGTTCGCCAGCCCCGCGGCGCCGACCAGCGCGGCGGCATGTGCCGGATTCAGTTCCAGCGCCTTCTCGTAAGTGGCCAGTCCCTCGCCATAGCGATGAAGCCCCTGTAGCGCCGCGCCGCGATTGTGCCATGCGTCCGCATGGCGGGGCTGGATCGCGATGGCGCGGTCGGCAGCGGTCAGTGCACCCTCATAATCGCGCTTTCCGCACAGGATGCTGGAAAGGTTGCAGAGCGCATCGGCGAGGTCCGGCTCTAGCGCCAGCGCCCGCTCGATGCTTTCCAGCGCCCCCCGCCGGTCGTTCAACTGGGCCAGCGCCATACTGCGGTTGCTCCAGGCTGCCGCATTGGCGCCCAGAACGAGAGCACGGTCCGCGCTGTCCAATGCGTCGCGCCAGCGCTTCAGGCCGAGTAGCACCGAAGCGCGGTTCGTCCAGCCACCGGCGAAATTCGGCAGCAGACGCACCGCCTGATCGTAGCTCGCCAGGGCTTCCGGCAGCTTCTTCATCTTCTGTAGCAGATCGCCGCGCTGATACCAGGCCTGGCCATGCGTCGGCTCAAGCTTGACCGCCTGGTCGCAGGCGGACAGCGCCTCTGCCGTTCGGCCAAGCTGGGCGAGGGAAACGCCGCGGCCATACCAACCGCCCGCGAAGCCCGGGGTCAACGCCCTCAATTTCTCATAGGCAACAAGTGCCTCTTCGTGCCGATCCATCGCCCGGAGCGTATTACCGCGATAGAAATGACCCAGCGCAAAACCAGAGTCATGGCCGAGCGCCTTGTCGAAATCCTTCAGCGCCTCATCGAACCGCTTCAGTTCGTGCAGCGCCAGTCCGTGATGGCCAAGCAGTTCGGGATCATCTGGCTCCTCATCCAGTGCCTTGCCTAGAAGGGTCAGCGCTTCGGCGGCGCGGCCTTGCTGGAGGCACAGCACGCCCAGCATGTAGCAGGTGGTGGGGTCTTCCGCGTCTTGCGCGAGGCTCTGACGATAAAGCCGCTCAGCCTCCACCAGCCGCCCGGCCTGGTGCAGGGCAAACCCCTGCTCCCGCAATGTTTCCGCCTGATCCATGGCTGGGTTCTAGCACAAAGAAAAAGCGCGCCGGGGGTACCGGCGCGCTTTTTTGTTCGTGGATGGTAACCGGGTCATTTCACCCCGATACGCGCCTCCTCCAGGATGCGGCGGGCACGCGTGGTATTGAAGATGCCACAGGAGCAGAAGCGCGACATGGCGTGGGCCGCCTCGTCCGGGCTACGGCGGTTTTCGCGCACGAAACTGATCATCTTCTGGGCGAAATTGATCGACAACATGCCGTGACCGCACATGGTGGACAACATCACCGCCTGCTTGGAGGGGACATTGTCGCCCACCTGCTCGAAGCCCAGGGAATAGGCGATGGAATGGCGCGGGATCCCTGCCGCCTTGCAGCAATTCTTCGCGTTCTCGATGGAGGAGGAGATATTGACCGACAGGCCCAGATCTTCATCCTTGATGCGCTTGACAAAGGCTTCGGCGGCGGCGCGATTGTCGAACACCGCAGCCATGGTGCCAGCCTTGGTCATGCCATCCAGCACCGCCTTGAAACTCGGCTTGTTGCGCTTGCCCCAATGGCCAAAAATGCTGGTGCTCTTGGTGGGACGCAGCACGCCGCCCTTCAGCGCGTCGCCCAGCGAGACGGGCTTGTATTCCGCCGCCAGTTCCATGAAGCGCTTCTGCGCCGCCAGCGCATCGCCCTTCTGGCCCGCCGCCTTGCTCTTGGCGGGAAGCGAAAACACGATGTAGTCGTCGACGAAGCTTTCGGCCGTGCCGTAGCGATGGAGCGTGTTGGTCATGCGTGCACCAGTTCTTTCTTTTCGGTCTGGGGAGCGGATTTGGTGAGGTCGCGGATTTCCTTGCGGCCAAGGCCGATATTCGTCTTGGCGCGGCGGAGGTTGTAGCCGAGCTTTTCGAGGATCGGGGCGACGACGGTCTCCTCGCCTTCCTCGTCGCAGCGCACACCGACGCCGATCACGACCTGGGTAGGGATGCGCTTTTCGACTTCCCAGATGATGCGGATGATTTCCTCAGTGCGGGAAACCGGCACCTTGATCTCGATGATCGCGCTCATCACCTTTTCGTTCAGGATATCGCTGCGGATATCGCCGGTGGTGGTGTCGGTCATCAGGGTGCTGATGGGGTTGTTCTTTTCGAACGACACGCCGGCCGCCGCGAGAGCGCGGGACATTTCCTGGAAGTCGCGGAAACGCGCACCGATACCGGGACGGCCCAGTTCGATGGTGAAGCCGACTTCGCCGATGCCAACGCGGCCCGTGACGTCATTGGTTTTAACTTCTTCGGTGCCACGGCCGGACACGCCGGTCGATTCATGCGGCACGCGCGGGTCGGAGAAAGCGCGGCGCACGACACGCGGCCAGGTCAGTTCGTCCGGCTCGAAGGCGGTGGTGGGGCACACGTCCGGCTCGGGCTCGAAGCGGACGCGGAAATTGGCCAGGGTCCGGCGCACGAAGCGCACCGTGGCGGGAGGCAGAACCTCTTTGCTGAGGCCGTTGTAGCAGGAGTAGCACTCCACGCACTCGTCGCGGTTGATGGTGGCGCGCTGGAGCAGCGGGTCGATATAGATCGCGCCCATCGGGCACACATAAGTGCAATTGCCACAGGCGACGCACTTTTTCGGATTGATCCGCATTGTACTTTCACTCCGAATAAGACAAATTTTCCTGGCGAAGCCAGAGCTTGAATCGACTTAAAGGCGGCGGAAGTGTCGATGCAAGCTGTTTCTTCTTCCTGAAACAAACTTGCGACTAAGGCGCAATACTATGTTTTTTACCCGTTAAAAGGACAACCATCACCGCCCACCGACGCGGCGATTTCGCGCCCTTTTCCGGTCTCTTGCGCTGTGCAACCGTCCCCGCCATTCCAACAAGAAAATGAGGCCAAAATGGATCTGGGAATTGCAGGGAAAACCGCGCTGGTGCTGGGCGCTGGCGGCGGGCTGGGCGGCGCCATTGCCCGCTCACTGTCGCGGGAAGGCGTGAAGGTCGCGGCAGCGGACTTGGACGCCAAGGCGGCCGAAGCCACCGCATCGGCGCTGAACGGCGGCATGGCCCTGACCTGGGATCTGGCCGATCTAAGTTCCATCGATGGGCATGTGAAGGCCATCGAGGCAAAGCTGGGTTCCATCGACATTCTGGTGAACAACACGGGCGGCCCACCGCCCACCACCGCCAGCGGCCAGGACCCGGCGGTCTGGCAGAAGCAATTTCAGGCCATGGTGCTGTCGGTCATCGCGATCACCGACAAGGTACTGCCCGGGATGCGCGCCAAAAAATGGGGCCGCGTCATCACCAGCACCTCCTCGGGCGTGATCGCGCCGATCCCGAACCTGGGCATCTCCAACACGTTGCGCGCTTCGCTGGTGGGCTGGTCCAAGACACTGTCCGCTGAAGTGGCGAAGGACGGCATCACCGCGAACATCGTGCTGCCGGGCCGCATCGCCACCGACCGCATCGCGTTCCTGGACGAAGCCCGCGCCAAGCGCGAAGGCAAGACCGTGGAACAGGTGATCGCCGCATCGACCGGCTCCATTCCTGTCGGACGTTATGGCAAGCCGGAGGAATATGGCGATGTCGTCGCCTTCCTCGCCAGCGTGCCGGCCGCCTATCTGACCGGCTCCGTCATCCGCGTGGATGGCGGCCTCATCCCCAGCCTCTGAGACCGAGAGAAACCATGGACTCCAAGATCAAGACGGCGCTGGAAGGCGTCACCACCGCAACCCTCACCACCGTCCTTCTCAAGAAGGGTCTGCGCAATGTGTGGCTGCGCGGCGCGTTCCCCAAGCTGCCGGGGCAGAAGCGCGTTGTCGGTACGGCCTTCACCCTGCGCTTCGTGCCTGCGCGCGAAGATTTGGCGACCCCGGCCTCCTGGTCGTCGCCCACCTCCACCCGCGGCGCCATCGAGGCGATGCCAGAAGACTGTGTCGTGGTGGCTGACGCGATGGGCGTGACCGATGCGGGCATCTTCGGCGACATATTGTGCGCGCGCATGGTCAAGAAGAAGGTGGCGGCGCTGATCACCGACGGCGCGCTGCGCGACATGGATGGCGTGCTGAACACGAAGCTGCCGGTGTGGTGCGCGGGCTTCGCGGCCCCGCCGTCTGTCGCGGGCCTGACCTTCGTGAACTGGGAAGAACCCATCGCCTGTGGCGGCGTGGCCATCTTCCCGGGCGACACGATCGTGGCGGACAATGACGGCGCGGTGGTGATCCCCAAGGCGCTGGTGGAGGAAGTGACCGCCGAGTCGGTGGAGCAGGAAGCCGCCGAAGCCTGGATCGTGACCGAAGTCGAGCGCGGCGTTCCCCTGCCCGGCCTTTATCCGATGAATGAAGAGACCAAGGCGCGCTACGCGGCGTTCAAGAAAAGCAAATAGCGCCGTTATTCTCCGCCGAAGCCCTTGAGGCGGGAATAAGATTTCTCGATATGGCTGCGCATCGCCGCTTCGGCGGCGTCGCCGTCGCGTGCCTTGATCGCTGCCACGATGTCAGCGTGTTCGCCCATCGCCTCATCCGCGATCTCGCGCCGGAAGCAGAAGCGGAAGATGTGCAGATGGGTGTGCATCCGCTCCAGCGACTCCGCGATGCGGTTGTTGCCGCCGCCGCGCGCGATCATCTGGTGAAATTCCGAATCCAGTTCGGCGAACTCGACATGGCTGGGCGCTGGCGAGCGGCGGTTATCCATCTGGCCGTCTACGCCTTCGAGCGCGCGCATGGCCCCGTCGCTCATCGCCTCTGCAGCGCGGCGCGGTGCAATAGCCGATGAAATGCTTCTTGGTGACGAGCCCGATGGCTTCCAACATCGACAGGGCTTCGCGGATCGGGGTTTGTGAAACGCCAAGTTCCCGCACCATGTTGTCAACGGATATGCGGGAATCCGGCGGAATCTTCAGCGACATGATGTCGGCTCGGATACGGCGGTAAACCTCGTCCACCAACCCCGAAGGCCTGGCGATCTGACGGGTTGTATCTGGGCCGTTTTCCATCACGGATATGGGCTGTGTCATGGTTCCCTATCGCCCGGCTGTTTTTCTGCCGCCTTCTTGTGCAGTTTATACGCGGGCGTGATCTAACGCCTATGGATTTCGTCTTAAAAGCATTGTACCAAGGGATCGACCGGAATCATATATGATATAAGAATAACACCATGTTGGTGCAAATTGAGGAAGCCCGGAAGCTGGTCGAACGCGTCCTGATGGGGCACGGCGTGCCGCTCCCTCATGCGCGCATCCAAGCCGATTTGTTCATCGACGCGGAGATGAAGGGGGTCGCAAGCCATGGGCTGCTGCGGCTGCGCCGGGTTATCGAACGCATCGAGGCAGGACTGTCTGCCCCGGGCAAGACCGGGGCGCAGAAATGGGCAGGGAGCAACTATTTGCAAGTCGATGGCGAGCGCGGGCTTGGCCCGGTAGTCGCGCTGGCAGCGCTGGACGCCATCATGCCTCGCGCGCGCGAGGACGGCGTGGCGCTGGCCGCCATCCGCAACACCAATCACCTGGGAGCCCTAGCCTATTACGCAGAATATATCGCGGCGCGGGGATTAACCGTGATCGCGTTGACCATCAGCGAAGCGTTGGTGCATCCGCATGGCGGGCGCAAGGCGATGATCGGCACCAATCCTGTCGCTATCGGTGTGCCTGCCGATCCGGAGCCTTTCGTGATGGATATGGCGACCGGGCTTGTGTCGATGGGGAAGATTCATGACCACGCCAACCGCAACGAACCGATCCCGCTGGGCTGGGCGCTGGATGCCGACGGCAATCCCACCACCAATGCGTCCGAAGCCAAGAAGGGCGCCATAGCGCCGTTTGGCGGCGCGAAAGGATATGCGCTTGGGCTCGCTTTCGAGGTTCTGGTAGCGGGCCTGGCAGCATCGGCCATCGGAACGGATGTGAAGGGCACGCTGGATTCAGTCGAAGTGAGCAACAAGGGCGACCTGTTCATCGTCATCGCCCCGCGCCACGCCGAAGCGGCGAAGGCGCTGGTCAGCGCCTATCTGGACGAGATACGCGGCATGGCCCCATCGGACCCTGCCCGTCCCGTGCTGGTTCCTGGAGACCGCGCCCGCGCCGAGCGCGCGAAAGCCATGTCACATGGGATTAAGCTGGCAGACGGCTTATGGTCCGATCTTCAGGCGCTGGACGCCGAACTGGAAAAAACCGCGAAAGGAGCGGCGCAATGAGTGGCTTGTTTGGGGCAATGCGTCTGCCCGCCTCGGTGGTGTTCGGATCAGGCCAGCGCGCTGCCATCGGCATGCTGACGGCTGGCGTGGGCAAGCGTGCGCTTGTCTGTACCGATGCGCGATTGGGCGGCGATGCACAGTTCAAGGCCATTGTCGCGGATATCGAGGCCAATGGCGTCGCGGTCAAAGTGTATGACCAGACCGAAGCGGACCTGCCTATCGGCGGAATTTCCGGCTGTGTCGCGCAGTTCGCGGATTTCAAGCCGGATGTCGTGCTCGGCATCGGCGGAGGAAGCTGCATGGACATGGCCAAGTGCGTCGCGGTGCTTCTGACGCACGGAGGGGCGCTGCGCGATTATTACGGCGAGAATAAAATCCCGTCTCCTGTCATTCCGGTGATTGCGGTGCCGACAACGGCCGGCACAGGATCGGAAGTAACACCGGTCGCGGTCGTTGCCGATACAGAGCGCGGAACGAAGGTTGGCATTTCATCGCCCTATCTGATCCCGCGCGTGGCGGTGTGTGATCCCGAGATGACGATATCCTGCCCGCCGGGCCTGACAGCCTGTTCGGGCGCCGACGCGCTGACCCATGCGGTGGAGAGCTTCACCGCCCTGCCCCGCGCCGTCACGCCCGACCTGACGGTGAAGAATGTGTTTGTCGGCAAGAATGCGCTGTCGGACATGTTCGGGCTTCTCTCCATCACCAACATCTTCGAGGCGCTGCCTCGCGCCGTGAAGGACGGCAAGGATATCGAGGCGCGCGAGAAGCTGATGCTGGCTTCGCTGGCGGCGGGCTGCGCGTTCGGCACCGCGGGCACGGCGGCGGCGCATGCCATCCAGTATCCGGTGGGCAACGAGACCCACACGCCGCATGGCGTGGGCGTGGCGCTGCTGCTGCCCTATGTGATGGAGTACAATCGGCCCAGTTGCGTCGCGGCCTTTGCCCAGATCAGCCGCGCCATCGGTCTAACGGGCAATGACGAGGAATTGTCGCACAAGCTGATCGATGCGGTGGCGAAGTTGCTGAAGGAAGTCGGCATTCCTGTCACTCTGAAGGAACTGGGCCTGCCCGCCGACAAGCAGGACTGGACCGCCGAAAGCGCCATCGGCGCGGCGCGCCTGGTCAACAACAATCCCCGCAAGCTGGACGTGGATGCGATGAAGGCAATCACCCGCGCCGCCTTCAGCGGTGATCGCGCCGCGCTTGCCAGTTAAGGAGAGTATGATGAAGTCCGCCAATAGTTTCGCGCTGCCCAAGCCCAAGACCTCGGGCGTCGCCCTGCCGGCCAATGATGCGATCCCGACTGATCTTTTGATCGGCGAAAGCTGGCGCGAAGGCTCGAACAAGCAGCGCATTCCGGTGCTGAACCCGGCCAATGGCGAAGTCATCACCACTATCGCCGACGCGACGCTGGAAGACGGCATGGCGGCGGTCGATGCGGCGGAAAAGGCCGCGCCCGGCTGGGCCGCAACGCCACCGCGCCAGCGCGCCGAGATCTTGCGCAAATGCTATGAGAAGATGATCGCCAATGCCGACTGGCTGGCGCACCTGATCTCGCTGGAAATGGGCAAGGCGCTGCCGGATTCAAAGGGCGAAGTGCTGTATGCGGCGGAGTTTTTCCGGTGGTACTCCGAAGAGACGCCGCGCATCATCGGCGAACTCCAGACCTCGCCCAGCGGACAGAACCGCATCGTGGTGGAATATCAGCCGATCGGCATTTCGCTGCTGATCACGCCTTGGAACTTCCCCGCCGCCATGGCGACGCGCAAGATCGCTCCGGCGCTGGGCGCGGGCTGCACCGTGATCCTGAAGCCCGCCATCGAAACCCCGCTGACCGCATTTGCCGTGGCGCAGATCATGCTGGACGCGGGCGTACCGCCTGGCGTCGTCAATGTCATCACGCCGAAAGACCCCGGCCCGGTCTGCGCCGCGATCATGCATGACCCGCGCGTGCGCAAGATGAGCTTCACCGGATCGACCGGGGTGGGCCGCGCTTTGCTGCGCACGGCAGCAGACACGGTGCTGAACTGCTCCATGGAACTGGGCGGCAACGCGCCCTTCCTGGTGTTCGACGACGCCAATATCGACGAGGCCGTCGAGGGCGCGATGATCGCCAAGATGCGCAATGGCGGCCAAGCCTGCACCGCCACCAACCGCTTTTATGTGCAGAAGGGCGTACTGGCCGAGTTCACCGAGAAGTTTACCGCGAAGATGAAGGCGCTGAAGCTTGGCGACGGCACCGATCCGGATACGCAGCTTGGCCCCGTCATTACCGAGAAGCAGGCGACCAAGATCGCCGGACTGGTGGAGGGCGCGGTGAAGGAAGGCGCGAAGATCCTGCTGGGCGGCAAGCGTCCCGACAGCAAGGGCTATTTCTATCCGGCGACGGTGCTGACCGATGTGCCGCCGTCCGCCACCATCTTGAAGGACGAGATTTTCGGACCGGTCGCGCCGATCATTGCGTTCGAGACGGAAGAAGAAGCCATCCGGATGGCCAACGACACGCATTACGGCCTGGCCGCCTATCTCTACAGCAAGGACTTGAAAAAAGGCCTGAAGATCGCCGAGAAGCTGGAATATGGCATGGTCGGTATCAATCGCGGGCTGGTGTCGGACACGGCGGCGCCGTTCGGTGGTGTGAAACAGTCGGGCCTGGGCCGCGAAGGTTCGCATCACGGCCTGATCGAATTCACCGAATGCAAGTATATCGCGGTGACCTGGTAGACATCAGGAAGAACAGGACACTTCCAAACCGCACATGTCCGGTGGCGGCGGGGCAGCGAATGCCTCGCCGTCCGGGTGTTCGTCGTAAGGCGATTGCAGGATGCTGAAGATGCGGTCCAGAGTCGCGATATCGCTGCGATCCTCAACCGCGCGGATCGCGGTTTCCGCCACCCAGTTGCGCAACACGAATTTCGGGTTGATCCGATCCATCATCTCCGGGTCACCGTCGAAGCGCGCGCGGTAAGACGCAAGCCAGGCTTGGGCATCCGCACGGTGGTTGCCGAACAGCCCCAGCCAGACTTGGTCCTCGCGCGGGAGGTTACGGAATGTCAGCGTATAATCGGCCCCGGCCTTTGCCATCAACGCCAGCAATTCGCCGATCATCCGGTCGTCGCCTTCATCTTCACGCACCAAGCCCAGCTTGGCGCGCATCAGGGCGCGGTATTTCTCCATGAAATGCGTTTCATAGGTGCCAAGCGCCGCTACGAGTTTTTCGGAACCGATGAGGCTGGACAACGCGATGGCCAGCGCCTTGAGATTCCAGTGACCGATGCCGGGCTGGTTGAGGAAGGAATAGCGGCCCGTCTCATCCGTGTGGTTGCAGATGAAGTTGGGATCATAAATGTCCAGGAAGCCAAATGGACCATAATCCAGCGTGAGACCCAGGATCGACATATTGTCGGTGTTCATCACGCCATGCGCGAATCCTACTGCCTGCCAATGTGCGATCATGTGGGCGGTGCGTTTCACTACCTCGCCGAACCAGCCTGCGTGATCGCCCACGAATTCCGGAAAATACTCTGCGATCACATGATCGGCCAGCAGCCGTACCTGCTCGCTCTTGCCCTGGTAGTGAAAGTGCTCGAAATGGCCGAAGCGCACATGGCTGCGCGCCAGGCGCGTCAGCACCGCCCCAGGTTCCGGTTCTTCCCGGCGCACGGTTTCGCCTGTGGCAACAAGCGCGAGCGCGAGCGAAGTGGGAATGCCCAACGCGGCCATCGCCTCGCTGCATAGATATTCGCGGATGGAGGAACGCATCACGGCGCGGCCGTCGCCGAAGCGCGAATAGGGTGTCTTGCCGGAGCCCTTGAGCTGAACGTCCCACAAGTCTCCGGCGCGGTTGCGCACCTGACCGATCAGGAGGGCGCGCCCATCGCCCAGTTGTCCCGCCCAAACGCCAAACTGATGTCCGGCATAGACCATGGCCAGCGGCGCGAAGCCTTCCAGCGGCTGATGGCCGGACATGATGGCCGTGAATTGCGGATCGGTGAACGCAGCCGGATCGAGGTCGATCAGCTTCGCCGCCGCCGCGTTGGCATGGATGAGGCGCGGGGCGGTGCCGACACGTTCGGCAGGCATGCGTGTGTAGAATTCGTCCGGCAGGCGGCCAAAGTGGTTTTCCAGCGCCAGGCCAAGAGACGGGGAACCTGTTTGACTTGCCTCATGCGGGATCATTGTTATGTCCTGACGATATAGGCATCAACCTGCGCGTTTCAGGGCCTGGATGCAATTTTCCAGTTCGTTCAGGAACCGCGAGCGGTCCTGTTTGGTGAAACCGGCATTGTAGGTCTGTCCGCCTGTCGCTTCGCGCAGGTGGCGATGCAGTTCGCGCATGCCCAGCGCCATGCCGATGCCTTCGGGCGTGAAGGGCTTTCCGTTGGGGCCGATCACCCGCGCACCCTTGTCCAGGCAGCGCGCCGCCAGCGGGATGTCGGCGGTGACGGCGATGTCGTTCCGGCCAATATGTTCGGCGATCCAGTCATCCGCTGCGTCTGCGCCTTCCGGCACGATCACATGGCGCAGCAGCGGATTGGCCGAAGGGCGCAATCCGCCATTGCTGACGATGGTGACGGCGAGGCCATGCCGGACAGCGACGCGTTCGACCTCGGCTTTCACCGGGCAAGCGTCGCCGTCGACGAAAATGGCAGGCACGGCCTACGCCGCGCTCTGCTTCCTGTCGCGGTTCTTGTGCCAGTGGGGGCGCGAACCATTGCGCTTCTTTTGCGGACCGCCCGGTTGCTGACCACCGGGCTTCTGGCCGCCATGCTGCTGGCCCTCAGCGCGGTGTCCACCGCCATTGTGCGGCTTGTGTCCACCGGGCTTGTGGCCGCCATGCTTATGGCCACCCGGCTTGCCATGCTTGTGGGCATGCGGCGGACGCTGATTCAGGGCCCGCTCTTGTGCGAGATCGGCCTCGGTCGGCGGCGGCAGGTCGTGCGGTACGACCTCGATCTTGTTGCGGGTCAGTTTCTCGATGTCGCGCAGATAACCCTTCTCGGCTGAATCGCAGAAGCTGATCGCGATGCCTTCGCCGCCCGCCCGCGCGGTGCGGCCGATGCGGTGCACATAGCTTTCCGGCTCGTTGGGCAACTCGAAATTTATTACATGGCTGATGTCGTCGATGTCGATGCCGCGCGCCGCGATGTCGGTTGCCACCAGCACCCGCGCCTTGCCGGAACGGAACCGCTCCAGCGCGTTCTGGCGCGCATTCTGCGACTTGTTGCCGTGGATCGCGTCGGACACGACGCCGGTCTTGGCCAGGTGCGCCGCCACCTTGTTGGCGCCATGCTTGGTGCGGGTGAACACGATCACCCGGTGCATGGCATTGTCCTTCAGCAGATGCGTGAGAAGCTGACGCTTCTGCAGTGCCGGAACATAATAGAGCTTCTGTTCCACGCGGTCGGCGGTGCGGCCCTGAGGCGTCACCTCGATACGCTCCGGCTGGTTCAGCATGTCGCCCACCAGCTTCACCACATCGTCGGGCATGGTGGCGGAGAACAGCATCGACTGGCGCTGCTTCGGCAGCGCGGCCACCAGTTTGCGCACGTCACGGATGAAGCCCATGTCGAGCATGCGATCGGCTTCGTCGACGATGAAGGTGTTCACCGCGTCAAGGCGCACATGCTTCTGGTTTACCAGATCCAGCAGGCGGCCAGGCGTGGCGACCAGGATGTCGACGCCGCGCGACATGGTTTGCACTTGGGAATACTGGCTGACGCCGCCCAGGATCACAGCCCTCTTCAGGTTGAGGAAGCGGCCATAGACGCGAAGGCTTTGTTCGATCTGCACCGCCAGTTCGCGGGTCGGGGCCAGGATCAGTGCCTTGGTCTCCTTCGGGCGCGGGGGCACATGGCCGATGGAGAGTTTTTGCAGCAGCGGAATGCCGAAGGCGGCGGTCTTGCCGGTGCCGGTCTGGGCGATGCCCAGCAAATCTTTTCCCGCCAGCAGCGCCGGGATGGCGCGGGTCTGGATGGGGGTGGGGGTGGTGTAATTCTCGGCGGCCAGGCTGCGCAGAATCGGTTCTGCCACGCCCAGGGCGGCGAAGGTATGGTCGGTCACTTGGAGTCCTCAAAAACCGGGCGCGCGCCGGAATCGGCGAACGGAAACGGCTGGTTGCCGTCTTCCACGCACACTGGAGGGAACGGAGGTTCGTCTTGGGTCCGGCGACGCGAGCGGGGGCGCAAGGGCCCGACCGCCTTGTGCGGTCGCATCGGAACACCCGGTATATGGGGCGTTCTCAGTCTTCCGTCAAGGTCAAAATGCTGCGTTGCAGCGTGAAATCCCTTGACAGGTCCGGGGTTAACCCAGTTGCGAGTTTCCGGTTTCTGTAGTCATCATATTGGATAGCTCCTCAGCCGGCGGGGGGGCACCAACGGGGGTTGGTAGGCCGGTAGGGCACGGCGTCGTTCGCATGGCACAATTCGGAAATGATAGTCGCTCCATCGCGCAAGCATCCGCGAAGGGCAAGGTGAAGTGGTTCAATCCGACCAAAGGTTACGGATTTATAACCCTGGACAATGGTGGTGATGCGTTCTGCCACGCTTCGGCGTTGCAGGCGGCGGGCCATGCGGAAGTGCCCCAGGGCGCGACCATTGTGTGTGATCTGGCAGACTCGCAGCGGGGGTTGCAGGTCGTGGCGGTCCACAGTGTCGATCTTTCCACGGCGGAAGCTCCGGCGCCGCGCGGACCGCGCCGCGAATTCGGCGGCGGTGGCGGTGGCCGCTTCGGCGGCGGCGGCGGACGCTTTGGCGGCGGCGACCGTTTCGGTGGCGGTGACCGTTTCGGCGGCGACCGCGATTTCGGCGGCGGCGGCGGTTATCGCGACAGCGCGCCGTCCGGCCCGATGGTCGAAGGCAAGGTGAAGTTCTTCAACGACCAGAAGGGCTTTGGCTTCGTCATGCCGGACAATGGCAGCGGCGACATCTATCTGCATGCCAGCGCGCTGCGGCGCTCGGGCGTTCAGGCGGTGGAGCCGGACCAGCGCATCCGTTATTCCACGCGCCAGGGCAACAAGGGCGTGGAAGTGGATCGCGTTGAGCTGATCTGACCGAACGCTGGTCATACCGGCGCCGCCTTTGCGACGCCGGGTTCCACATCCGGATCGTTCTCGACTTCCTTCAGCTTCTCGCGGGCGGCGGCGGCCTCGCGCTGCTTGTTCCACATCGCGGCGTAATGGCCGCCCAACTCCAGCAGCTGGGAGTGACGGCCGCGTTCGATGATCTCGCCGCGGTCCAGCACCAGGATTTCGTCGGCGTCGATCACGGTTGAAAGACGGTGCGCGATGACCAGCGTGGTCCGGCCCTGGCTGACTTCGCTCAACGCGCCCTGGATTTCGCGTTCGGTTCCGGTGTCGAGCGCGCTGGTCGCTTCGTCCAGCAGCAGGATCGGCGGGTTTTTCAGGATGGTGCGGGCAATGGCGACGCGCTGTTTTTCGCCGCCCGACAGTTTGAGGCCCCGTTCGCCCACCATCGATTCATAGCCGAGGGGTAGATCGACGATGAATTTGTCGATCTGGGCCAGCCGCGCGGCGTCCTTGATCTCCGCCTCATTGGCGCCGATGCGGCCATAGGCGATGTTGTAGCGCACCGTGTCGTTGAACAGCACTGTGTCCTGGGGAACGATGCCGATCACGGCGCGCAGGGACGCCTGGGTCACGTCGCGAATATCCTGCCCGTCAATGGTCACGCGCCCGCTTTTGATATCGTAGAAGCGGTAGAGGATGCGGCTGATGGTGGACTTTCCCGCGCCGGAGGGACCGACCACCGCCACCGTCTTTCCGGCCGGCACCGTGAAACTGATCCCTTTCAGCACGGTGCGTTCGGGATCGTAGGCGAACACCACATTCTCGAAGCGGATTTCACCGCCCGCGACCTGAAGCGGTTTGGCGTCCGGCTTGTCCTTCACTTCGCGCGGCTGGTTGAGCAGGCGGAACATCGCCTCCATGTCCACCAGACCCTGCGTGATCTCGCGATAGACGGTGCCCAGGAGATTCAATGGCTGGTAAAGCTGCACCAGGATCGCGTTGCCCGCCACGAACAGGCCGATGGAGAACTGGCCGTTGGCGATGCCGATGGCGGTCAGCGCCATCACCGCGCCGATGCCCAGAGACATGATGACGGCCTGGCCCGTGTTGAGCACCGACAGGGATATCTGCGACTGGATGGAAGCCTTGGAATATTTCTCCATCGATACGTCGAAGCGGCGTGTCTCATGCGTCTCGTTGTTGAAATATTTTACCGTCTCGAAATTCAGCAGACTGTCCACCGCCTTGGTATTGGCGTCGGTGTCGCTCTGGTTCATCTCGCGCCGGAAGCGGATGCGCCAGCGGGTGATGGCGAAGGTGAACCAGACATAGGCGATCACCATCACCACCGTGCTGAGCGCCACCCAGATGTTCAGCGTCACCAGCAGGATGGCGGTGTAGAACACCAGCAGCAGGATGGTTGGAAAGATCGAGAACAGCGCGAAGGACAGGATGGTGTCGATGCCCTTTGTGCCGCGCTCGATCACGCGGGAGAGGCCGCCGGTCTTGCGCTCCAGATGGAAGCGCAGGGACAGGGTGTGGACATGGGCGAAGGTTTCAACCGCCACTTCGCGCATGGCGTGATACTGGACCTGGGCGAACACGCCGTCGCGCAGTTGCGCGAAGGCCTGCATCAATATGCGCGACACGACATAGGCCGCCACCAGCGACAGAACCGTGCCCAGCGCGATGTTGGCGGGCGTGGGGCGAAGCTGATCGACCGCCCAGCCATAGAAGAGCGGCGAGATGCTGGTGAATCCGGTTGCGAGAATGAGGAATATCACCGACACGGCCACCCGCAGCCGCAGATCGGGGCGGCCCTTCGGCCACAAATAGGGCATCAACCGCCACAATGGGCGGAAAGACGGGGCGGCATCACCTTCTTCGACCGGATGCGCCATGCATTATTCCTTAAAAATGACTCAGTGCCCCATATTGCCGCCGCCGAAGGTGATAAAACCCGCGATGAGGGCAACGAGGGAAACCGCCCCCAATATGATCAACCAGCGCGGCAATCTTTTCTCCGTTGGCAGCTACGGCAAACCTGTTTAGGAATTGGAATGCTGTCACGCAACCCCAATGACGCCATGGAAAAGAAAACGCCTGCCATCTGTGTTTTTTGCGGCTCGTCCCTGGGTTACAGCCCCAGGTTCCGCGAGGTCGCTCGCGACATTGGCGCGGGAATCGCCGCGGGCGGATTTTCGATGGTGTTCGGCGGCGGCAGCAACGGGCTGATGGGCATCGTGGCGTCGGCGGCGGCACAGGGCGGCGCGAAGGTGCAAGGGATCATTCCCGCGTTCCTGCAGGCGCTGGAAGGGCTGACGGCGGAGGAACAACTCATCATCACGCCGCATATGCAGGAGCGCAAGACGCTGATGCTGCAGATGTCGGATGCGTTCCTGGTGCTGCCCGGCGGGCTTGGCACGTTCGACGAATTTTTCGAGGTTGCGACCGAGGCGCAGCTTGGCGTGCATCGCAAACCCATCATCGTGGTCAATGTCGAAGGCTATTTCGACGCGCTGGACACGATGCTTCGCGCCACGGTGGAAAAGGGCTTCGCCAAGCCGATGATCCTGGAGCTTTACCATCTGGCGGACGGCCCCGAAGCGGCGCTGCTGGCGCTGCGCGAGGCGCTCGAAGTTCCGGCGCAAGCTTGACCCAGGCACCGGCTTTCTTCCCCCGCATGGCGAAGCCATTGGCGGGGGAAGATGTCCGCTGCGCGAGAGCGCGTAGCGGACAGATGGGGGAAATATAAGAAAATCACGCCCGCGCGCCATCGCGGTACAGTTTGTAGGTGATGGAGTCGGTCAGCGCTTCGAAGGAGGCGTCCACGATATTTGCCGACACGCCGACCGTGGACCAGCGGTTGCCCTTGCCGTCGGCGCTTTCGACCATGACGCGGGTGACGGCTTCGGTGCCGCTGGTGAGGATGCGCACCTTGTAATCCACCAGGCGCAGATCCGCGAGGAACGCGGAATATTTGCCGAGGTCCTTGCGCAGCGCCGCGTCCAGTGCGTTGACCGGGCCGTTGCCGGTCGCGACATTGTGCAGGATTTCGCCCGCGACATCGATCTGTACCACGCCTTCGGACACGGTGACGAAACCGCCATTGTTGCGGCGGCGATCCACGCTGACGCGGAAACTCTCCACCGTGAAATAGTCCGGCACCTCGCCGAGCGCGCGGCGGGCCAACAGTTCGAATGAGGCTTCGGCGCCGTCATAGGCATAGCCCAGGAACTCGCGCTGCTTGATCTCTTCCAGCAGGCGCGAAACGCGCGCGTCCTTTGCGTCCAGGTCGATGCCCGCTTCGGCCAGACGCGCCAGAACATTGGAACGGCCTGCCTGATCGGAGACCGGAATCTTGCGCGCGTTGCCCACGGTTTCGGGCGGCACATGTTCGTAGGTGCGCGGGTTCTTGGCCACGGCGGAAGAATGGAGTCCGCCCTTGTGCGCGAAGGCCGAGGGGCCGACATAAGGCGCGTGCCGGTCGGGCGCACGGTTGAGGATTTCATCCAGCAGGCGCGAGATGGATGTGAGGCGCGCGAGATTGGCGGTGGTGATGCCGGTTTCGAAACGCGATGCGAACTGATCCTTCAGCATCAGGTTCGGGATCAGGGTGCACAGATTGGCGTTGCCGCAGCGTTCGCCCAACCCGTTCAGGGTGCCCTGAATCTGGCGCGCGCCCGCATCCACCGCCGCCAGCGACACGGCGACCGCCTGGCCGGTATCGTCATGGGCGTGGATGCCAAGCGGGGCATCCGGCAATTTCGCCTTCACCGCACTGACGATTTCATACACCTCGTCCGGCATGGTGCCGCCATTGGTGTCGCACAGCACGATCCAGCGCGCGCCCGCTTCGTAGGCGGCGCGGATGCAGGCCAGCGCGTAATCGGGATTGGATTTGTAGCCGTCGAAGAAATGTTCGGCGTCGAACAGGGGCTCGCGTTTCTTTGCCGCCACCGCTTCGATGGAGCGGGCGATATTGTCGATATTCTCCTCGCGCGGGATTTCGAGGGCGACATCGACCTGGAAATCCCAGCTTTTGCCGACCAGGCATACCGCGTCGGTCCTTGCATCCAGCACCTGTGCCAGCGCCGGGTCGTTGGCGGCGCTGCGGCCCGAACGCTTGGTCATGCCGAAAGCGGTGAAACGCGCATGTTTCAGTGGCGGGGGTTCGGAGAAGAACGCCGTGTCGGTGGGGTTGGCGCCGGGCCAGCCGCCTTCGATGTAATCCAGGCCGAGACTGTCGAGGGCGAGTGCGATCTGGCGCTTGTCCTCCACCGAGAAATCGACGCCTTGCGTCTGCGCGCCGTCGCGCAGGGTGGTGTCGAAGAGATAGAGGCGTTCGCGCGCGCCGTGCGGGGGAAGCGGCTCAGCCATCATGGTCATCCGCCAGCAGGGCCAGCAGCGCGCCATGGTCGCTTGCGTTCATGCCCATCTGCTGCAGGGCGGCCACCGCATCGCTGAGGGCGGTCGCGCATTCGCACAGGGATTTTATGGCGGCGCGGCGGGCGCGGCTATCCACCGTGTGGTGGCCGTGGGTCACGGCATTGCGGTTGCCGGGCCTTGCTCCGATTGGGTTTTTCGGCGCTTCGGCAATAAAATTGTTTTGCGGGAAAGCGGGGGTGCCCCCCTTCCCGCCCATCTTTCGCGCGCGACGCGGCAGGCGCCGGGCGGCGGTGCGCAGCATTTCCGGGAGATGGGCATACGGATCGACCATCGCGCGGCTGTAGCACGCGCGGGTGGGGGATGGGGAGTGTGGATAGACCCCCTCACCCGTCGCGCCGCGCGAGGCGCGGCGCGCCACCCTCTCCCCCTTCGGGGGCGAGGGGTAAAGCTGCGCGGTCATCGCTTGACCTCCCAGGTGGTGCCTTGGGGGCCGTCTTTCAGCACGATACCGCGCGCCAGGAGTTCGTCGCGGATGCGGTCGCTTTCGGCGAAATTCTTGGCCTTGCGGGCAACATTACGAGCTTCCACCAACTCCCTGATTGAGCCATCTTCATCCGATAAATCGGCGACTGCCTGCCTTATCTGATATTCCTGAGACTGCGATTGAACATCGATCCACGAGATTCCGATAATCTCTCCAGCGCGCGAAAGCTCCTGCGCGGCCTGGTAGCTACCTCTACGGGCAGCATCCGCTAAGCTATGCATCTCTGCTATTGCTTGAGGCAAATTCAAATCGTCTTCCAACGCGGCCATAAAACGGACAGGTGGTTGAATATCGGATTGCAGCGCGACAGGAAAAGAATTCAGAACTTCCTTCCAGCGCGCTAGAACTTTTTCCGCCGCCTTTAGGCCTTCTACAGTCCAGTCGATCGGCTGCCTATAATGGGTTTGCAGCATAGCGAACCGAAGCGTGTGGCCGTCCCACGAACGTCCCCCAAACTTGTCGCTTATCGGAAGATGATCGCGAATGGTCACGAAATTTCCGAGGCTCTTGGACATCTTCTCGCCTTCCACCTGCAGGAAGCCGTTATGCATCCAGACTTTCGCCAGAGGATGGCCGTGATGGGCGCCTTCGCTTTGGGCGATTTCGTTTTCGTGATGGGGGAACATCAGGTCGATGCCGCCGCCATGGATGTCGAACGTCTCGCCCAGATATTCGCCCGCCATCGCGGAACATTCGATGTGCCAGCCGGGGCGGCCACGGCCCCAGGGTGACTCCCAGCCGGGCGTAGCGGCATCCGACGGTTTCCACAGCACGAAATCCATCGCGCCTTTCTTGTAGGGCGCGACATCGACACGCGCGCCCGCGATCATCTCATCCAGCGAACGGCGCGCCAGCTTGCCGTAATCGGCTTTGGATGACACATCGAACAGCACATGTCCGTCCGCTTCATAGGCATGCCCGGCGGCGATCAACTGTTCGATGATGCGGATCATCTGGGCGATATGTTCGGTGGCGCGGGGCGTCACGGTGGGCGGCAGGCAGCCCAGGGCGGCGATATCCTCGGCATAGATGCGCGCCGTTTCCTCCGTCAGGTCGCGGATGGAGATGTTGCGTTCGGCGGCGCGGGCGTTGATCTTGTCATCCACGTCGGTGATGTTGCGCACATAGATGACATGCGCGTCGCCATAGGTGTGGCGCAGCAGGCGGAACAGCACATCGAACACGATGGCCGGGCGGGCGTTGCCGATATGGGCGAAGTCATAGACCGTGGGGCCGCACACATACATGCGCACTTTCGCCGGATTGAGCGGGTCGAAATCTTCCTTGGTCTTGGTCAGGGTATTGTAGAGGCGGAGAGTCATAAGTGGCTTCTATCGCGTTTGTGGCTCCCCCTCACCCTATCCTCTCCCCCGAAGGGGGCGAGGGAATGCAGCGCGAAGGCTGCGAGTGAAGAGTTCGAAATGGAGGGCGGGCAAGCGGAAGGGTGTGGCGTCAGCCACAAATTCGGATGCAGATGTGACGCGAAGCGGTCACGCAGGCGTTCCTTCCAGCCGCGCCAGGGTTTTGGCGCGCCCGATGAGGGGTAGCAGCTTTTTCAGTTCGGGTCCATCGCCCCGACCCGTGAGCGCCAGTCTTAACGGGTGGTAAAGCGCCCTGCCCTTTGCGCCGGTGTCGGCGGCGACGGCCTTGGTCCAGGCGGGCCAGGTGGCTTCATCCCAGGGTTCGGGCGGCAGCAGCGCGGCGGCGGCCGTGGTGAGCGCGGCGTCTTCGATCACGGGCGTGAGCGGGCCGGTGACGAGGCGCGCCAGGTCCGCGGCATCGGACAGGCGGGTCAGGTTGGGTTTCACCGCATCCCAGAAGGCCTGGCCCTGCGCGGCATCGAGCTTTTCCAGTACGCCCAGCGCGGCCAGACGCGGCGCGGCGGATTCATAAGACATCTGGTGCAGCACTTTTGCATTCAGCGCCGCCAGTTCGGCGGGATCGAAATGCGCGAGTGCCCGGCCCATTTTCTCGAACGCGAAATCGCGCGCCAGATCATCGAGCGACGCGGGTTCGATGGCGTCGGAGGTGCCGACTTTCGCGAGATAGGCGGCCAGCGTCAGCGCCTCGATCCCGTCGTCGCGCAATTCGCGCAGCGAGAGCGCGCCGCTGCGCTTGGACAACATCTCGCCGCCCGAGGTCTGGAACAGCGCGTAATGCGCGAAGTGCGGGCGCGGGGCGCCCATCGCGTCGAAGATTTCGATCTGGGGGGCGGTGTTGGTGACATGATCTTCGCCCCGCATGATGTGGGTGATGGCGAAGTCGATATCGTCGATCACCGAGGGCAGCGTGTAAAGGAAGCGGCCATCCTCGCGGATCAGGACGGGATCGGACAGGGTGGCGGTGTCGATCTCGACCGGGCCGCGGATCAGGTCGGTCCAGGTGACTTTTTCGTGGGAGAGTTTGAAGCGCCAATGCGGCTTGCGGCCTTCGGCTTCATAGGCGGCGCGCTGTTCGGGCGTGAGCTTCAGCGCCGCGCGGTCATAGATGGGCGGCTTGCCTATCGCCATCTGGCGCTTGCGGCGGCGGTCGAGTTCGGCGGCGGTTTCGTAACAAGGATAGAGGCGGGCGGAGGCTTTGAGTTTTTCGGCTGCCTCATTGTGGCGCGCGGCGCGTTCGGACTGGCGCGCGAAAATGTCGTGGGTCAGGCCCAGCCAGGCCAGGTCTTCGATGATAGCGGTTTCATATTCCGGCTTGCTGCGCGTGTCGTCCGTGTCGTCGATGCGCAGCATGAACTTGCCACCGCTCTTGCGTGCAAACAGGTAGTTCAGCATGGCGGCGCGGCCGTTGCCGATATGGAGATAGCCGGTGGGGGATGGGGCGACGCGGACGGTGATGGTCATGTGTTTATCGCTTTGCACGCACTTCGTGCGCGACCCCGCCCCGAAAAACGCTGCGCGTTTTTCGACCCTCCCTCAAGGGGAGGGTGAGAAGTCAGCCATGCCTTGAACTTATCGAGCATCACGGAATGCGTTCGTTATCGGATACCGCCGGTCGCGGCCGAAGTTGCGGGGGCTGATCTTCACGCCGGGCGGCGCCTGGCGGCGCTTGTATTCGGAGATGTAGAGCAACTGTTCGACGCGCTTGACCGTGGCGGGGTCGTAGCCGCGCGCGGTCACATCTTCGAAGCGCATTTCCTGTTCGACCAGGCAGGTGAGGATGCCGTCGAGAATGTCGTAGGGCGGCAGGGAATCCTGGTCGGTCTGGTTGGCGCGCAACTCCGCCGTGGGCGGCTTTTCGATGATGCGTTCGGGGATGACCATGCCCTGCGGACCCAGCGCGCCGTCGGGCGAAAACTGATTGCGCCAGCGCGAGAGGGCGAAGACCTCGGTCTTGTAGATGTCCTTCAGCACATTATAGCCGCCGCACATGTCGCCATAAAGGGTGGCATAGCCGACGCTCATCTCGCTCTTGTTGCCGGTGGTGAGCACCATCGGGCCGAACTTGTTGGAGATCGCCATCAGGATCACGCCGCGCAGGCGGGACTGGATATTCTCTTCCGTGGTGTCGGCATTGCGGCCCGCAAAGACGGGCGACAATGTTTCGCCCATCGCGGCGACGGCGCGTTCGATCTCGATGGTTTCATAGGGCGTGCCCAGCAGGCGCGCGCACTGGTCGGCATCTTCCAGGCTGTCGCAACTGGTGTAGCGCGAGGGCAGCATCACGCAGCGCACGCGGGACGCGCCCAGCGCATCCACCGCCACCGCCGCCGATAGCGCGCTGTCGATGCCGCCAGAAAGGCCAAGCACCACGCCGGGGAAACGGTTCTTGTTCACATAGTCGCGCAGGCCCAGCATCATCGCGTTGTAGACCTGGGAGGCGCGTTCCTCTTCCGGGGCGCGCGGGCCGGGGGCGCAGGACCATTTGCCGTCCGCGCCGCGCGACCAGTCGGTGACGACGATGTCTTCCTTCCAGCCCGGCAGCGACACGGGCATGGAGCGGTCGGCGTTGAGCACGAAACTCGCGCCGTCGAACACCAGTTCGTCCTGGCCGCCAAGCTGGTTGAGATAGATCAGCGGCAAGCCTGTCTCCGTCACGCGCGCGGCGGCGAGCTGGAGGCGCACATCCTCCTTGCCCGCCTCGAAGGGCGAGCCGTTGGGCACGGCGATGATTTCCGCGCCTGTTTCGACAAGACATTCGGTGACGGCGTCGGTCCAGATGTCCTCGCACACCGGCACGCCGATGCGCAGGCCGCGAATGTTGAGGGGGCCGGGCATGGGGCCGGGCGTGAAAACGCGCTTCTCGTCGAACACGCCGTAATTGGGCAGGTCGTGCTTGAAGCTGCGCGCGGCGATGCGGCCGCCATCCAGCAGCAGCACGGCGTTGTAGAGCTTGCCGCCTTCCATCCAGGGCGCGCCGATCAGGATGGCGGGACCGGATGCGGTGTCGGGGGCCAGGGCTTCGATGGCGGCGCGAGCGTCATCCTGAAGCGCGGGTTTCAGCACCAAGTCTTCCGGCGGATAGCCGGTGATGAAGAGTTCCGGGAACAGGATCAGGTCGGCATCGGACACCTGGGCACGGGCTTGCCGGGCGCGCGCGAGATTGCCCGCGATGTCGCCCATCACCGGATTGAGCTGGGCCAGCGCGATGCGGAAGCGGTCGGTCATGGAGAGGGTTTAGAACATTCGCTGCGCGGGATATAGCGGCCTGCCCGCGCGTGCCGCGCGGGACCCCGCCCCGAAATTTGCTTCGCAAATTTCGACCCCCGGCGGCGCTTCGCGCCGCGTCCGGTACGCGGTCGCTACCGGACCCCTCAAGGGGAGGGTGACTTTTTTAGTTGGCGACGGCGAGGCGGCGTTCGGCCACCGGCAGGGGGACGTTCACGCCTGCCGCTTCCTCGATCAGGAGCGCGGTCTTGACCGCCTGGGCCGCCTGTTCGGCGGTGACCATGGGCGCGGCGCCATCCTGGGCTGCCGCGACGAAACCGGCCACGGATTCACCCAGCGGGTCGCCCATCTCCAGCACGCCCAGCGGGCGCGGGGTGGTGTTGGTGACCTTGCGGGTCAGGAAGTCGATCTCCACCACGCCATCGGCATAGACGGCGCGCATGCCGCGGCGGCGTTCGCGCGCGATGCGGCTGGTGTCCAGGCGGGCGACGGTGCCGTTGGCGAAGCTGAGGACCGCCGTCACCTGATCGGCGTGGGGGCCATATTGCACGATGCCGTCCGCATCCACGGCGGAAACCGCGCCGGGAACCAGCGCATGTACCAGATCCAGGTCGTGGATCATCAGGTCCAGTACGGCGCTGACATCATCGCCGCGGCCGGTCCAGGGACCGTGACGCCAGCAACTGACTTCCAGCGGCGTCTCGGCCAGGTCGAGCAGGCCGGTGCGGGCGAACACGAAACGCTCCTGATGGCCGACGGTCAGGGTGCGGCCCGTGGCCTGGGCGAGGGCGGCCAGGTCGTCAGCCTCTTCGGCCGTGGTGGCCAGGGGCTTTTCGACCAGCACATGCGCGCCGGCATTCAGGAAGGCGCGCACGATGGCGGCATGGGTAATGGCGGGCGAGCAGACGCTGACCAGATCGACCTTGCCCAGAAGGTCGCGCCAGTCGGCGACGCCGGGCACGCCGTAACCGGCGGACGCCTTGAGGCGCACTTCGGCGTTCGGGTCGGCGATCGCGAACAGTTCGACGCCGTTCATCGCCTGATATTTGGTGGCATGATGGCGGCCAAAGGCGCCGACACCGATGACGGCAGCCTTGAGTGGTCCGGCTTCCGGTACGCGGCGGCGAATAAACATACAGAGCCCCTATCGGCTTACAGACGGTGGGGATTAAGGCTTGGGGCAGCAGTAACCACCACTGATAAAATATTTCCTCATGTTACATGGCTGCCGCACTTGAAATATGTATTTGATTTTGTTGCATTAATTCTGCGTCTCTGAAACATTTGGCGGCACTTTGTTATCGCTGCACTGCAATATGCGGGTGGCCGCGCTCTGGGAACGGCAGACGCCGGTCCCCGCGAGTCGAGTGCGGGGTCATTTTTCCGGCGAGCTTGCCAGCAGCGAGGCCAGGGCGGCGACGATCAGATAGGCCAGCATCAGCGGGGCCAGCCCGATCAGCAGCGCGCCGCTGATATCGGTGAAGGCGCTGCACATCAGCCAGGGATAGGCGGAACCCACGAACAGGAACTGGATGCCGACCACCGCCACCAACCCCAGCAGGAAGGCGCGCAGGGTGGGTCCCAGCAGCGGCGGCCGCCGCGCCGCCTCCAGCCGGATAATGCCCGCCGTGAGGTTGAGCCGGGAGCAGGCCGAGGCCAGAAAGACGATCGCCAGCAGCCAGGCGAAGCTGGCAGCGAACACCCGCCCGCCATCCATGCTGCATCCACTCAGCGCCTGCACCAGCGCGCGCTGGCCGGGAACCAGGAAATGGATAGCCCGCTCCAGTGCCCCTGCCCCGCCCCGTTCCATCGCCTGGGGCGCGACCAGCACCTGGTTGAGGAAGCTGAGCAGCACAAAGGCCAGGAACACGACTTCATCGAAGGACGGGACCAGTTGCGCCGGGGACAGCCGTTCCGACAGTGACCCGCCGGAAAATCCCGCCGCCGCGCCGAAGCCGCCGATGAACAGCAGGCCCATGGCCGCGAACAGAAGGACGCAGACGCCGATTTCGAACAGGGAGGGGCCGAGTGGGAATCCCCGCGCCAGGGCGATATTGAGCGCATGGCCGCCCGCGAACAGGCAGAACACGATCCAGCCCTTCGCAAGCAGACGCGCGATGCCCATGTTTCCCCGTTGGCCGCGCGCGGCGGGTTTTGTTATTCGTTTCGCTCAGTCGCGGCGGGCCCGTCGCGCGCGAAGCCCGCCTTGGCGCGACGGAGGAAACCTACGCCGAGGCGGCGAGCCCCGCATCCTTCATGCGTTCGTCCCGGATGCCTTCCGCGATGAGGAAGGCCAGTTCGAGCGCCTGACTTGCGTTCAGCCGGGGATCGCAGGCCGTCTGATAACGCGCGCCGAGATCCAGTTCCTTGATTGCCTGCGCGCCGCCCAGACATTCGGTGACGTCCTGGCCGGTCATTTCGAAATGCACGCCGCCCGCATGGGTGCCTTCGGCGCGGTGAATGGCGAAGAAGCTGCGCACTTCTTCCAGCACACGCTCCACCGGCCGCGTCTTGTAGCCCGACTTCAGCTTGATCGTGTTGCCGTGCATCGGATCGGACGACCACACCACCTTGGCGCCTTCGCGTTTCACCGCGCGCACCAGGGCGGGCATTTTTTCCGCGATCTTGTCGGCGCCGAAGCGGGCGATCAGGGTCAGGCGGCCGGGGATGTTCTGCGGGTTCAGGATATTGATGAGCCGCAGCAGATCGTCCGGGTCCAGGCTGGGACCGCATTTCAGGCCGATGGGGTTCTTGATCCCGCGCATGAATTCCACATGCGCGCCATCGGCCTGACGGGTGCGGTCGCCGATCCACAGCATGTGCGCGCTGGTGTCGTACCAGTCGCCGCTGGTGGAATCGACGCGTGTCATCGCCTGTTCGTAAGGCAGCAGCAGCGCCTCATGGCTGGTGTAGATCTCGGTGGCCGGCGTCTGAGGCACGGATTCCGTGGTGATGCCGCACGCCGCCATGAACTCCAGCGTTTCGGAGATGCGTTGTGCGAGACCCTTGTATTTTTCGCTGGCCGGCGAGTCCGCTATGAAGCCCAGCGTCCAACGATGGACATTGTGCAGGTCTGCATAGCCGCCCTGCGCAAAGGCGCGCAGCAGGTTGAGGGTCGCGGCGGATTGCGCCGTGGCCTGGAGCAGGCGCTGCGGATCGGGGATGCGCGCTTCCGGCGTGAATTCGCCGCCATTGATATTGTCGCCGCGATAGGACGGCAGGGTGACGCCGTCCCGCGTTTCAAAATCGTCGGAGCGCGGCTTGGCGAACTGGCCCGCGATGCGGCCAACCTTCACCACCGGCACGCCCGCGGCGAAGGTGAGCACCACCGCCATCTGCAGCAGCACCCGGAAGGTGTCGCGGATATTGTCGGGGTGGAATTCGGCGAAGCTTTCGGCGCAATCGCCGCCCTGGAGCAAAAACGCCTTGCCCTCTGCGACCTGGCCGAGCGCGGCCTGAAGGTTGCGCGCCTCGCCGGCGAACACCAGCGGGGGGTGGGATTTCAGCCGCGCCAGCACATTGTCCAGCGCCGCCTTGTCCGGATATTCCGGCATCTGACGCGCGGGCTTTTCCTGCCAGCTTTGCGGGGACCAGGTAGAGGCCACGCCAATAACTCCATAGATTTGCGGTGGATATAGGAGATTGGACGGCAGATTACCAGAACGGGCTAAAGCGGGGGTGAACGAAAAGGAAATGCAGGCTGTGCAAGGGGTTGGCGGGCATCGGGATTTGCCCTGATGCGAGCCATCGGCGCACTGGTCAGCCGGGCGTCCCCGGCGTCTTCGAATAGCTCTTTGTCCGCATCGTCACCAGTTCCTCGGCGGCGGTGGGGTGCAAGGCGACTGTGGAATCGAAGTCCTTTTTGGTTGCGCCCATTTTGACCGCCACGGCGGCGATCTGGATGATTTCGGCCGCGTGGTCGCCGAAGATGTGGACGCCCAGCACCTTTCCCGTCTTCGCGTCCACCACCATCTTCATCAGGGTGCGCACTTCGCGTCCGCCCAGTGTGTGCAGCAGCGGTCGGAAGGTGGATTTGTAGATGTCCACGCTGTGGCCCATCAGCAGCGCCTTCTGTTCCGAGAGACCGACCGTGGCGACTTCCGGCGTGGTGAAGACCGCGCTGGCGACATTGTGGTGGTCGGGCTTTGTGGGATTATCCCTGAAGGCCGTCTCGATGAAACACATCGCCTCATGGATCGCCACGGGCGTCAGTTGCAGCCGGTCGGTGACATCGCCCACGGCATAGATATGCGGCGCGGTGGTGCGGGAATAGTCATCCACCTTCACCTCGCCTTTTTTGCCCAGTTCGACGCCTGCCTTTTCGACATGCAGCGCCAGCGTGTTGGGCTGGCGGCCGATGGCGAGCATGATCTCGTCGCAGTCGATCTGACCGCCCTTGTTGGTTTCGGCGTGCAGGCCGCTGCCGCGCTTTTCGACGCTGGTGAATTCGCAGCCGAGCAGCACTTCCAACCCGCGCTGCTGCATGGACGCGAGCAGGGCGTCGCGCAGATCGTCATCGAAACCCTTGAGCGGTTTTTCCCCGCGATAGACCAGCGACACATGGCTGCCCAGGCCGTGGAAGATGTGCGCGAATTCCAGCGCGATATAGCCGCCGCCCGCGATCAGGATGCGCGGCGGCAGGCGGTCTAGATGGAACGCCTCGTTCGAGGTGATGCAGAGTTCGCCGCCGGGGATGGGGCGGCTGGTGCCCATTTCACGGGTCGGCGTGTTGCCCGTGGCGATCAGGATTTTGTCGGCCGTGACGGTGCGGTTGCTGTTGAGCAGGCGCAGCGTGTGTTCATCCTCGAACACGGCGCGGTCGGCGATGATTTCCACGCCCGCCGCCTTCACATTCTTTGTGTAGATGGCTTCGAGGCGCGCGATCTCGCGGTCCTTGTTGGCGATGAAGGTGGGCCAGTCGAACTTGCAATCGCCGAAGGACCAGCCATAGCCCGCGGAATCCAGCACATTCTCGCGGAACTGGCTGGCATAGACCAGCAGCTTCTTGGGAATGCAGCCGCGGATCACGCAGGTGCCGCCCATGCGATATTCCTCGGCCAGCGCGACTTTCGCGCCGGTCATCGCGGCCATGCGGCTGGCGCGCACGCCGCCCGAACCGCCGCCGATAACAAAAAGGTCGTAATCGAATTTTGCCATGTCACCACCTGCGCTATAACGCTTTAGCCGAGGGACAGCCGGGGGACAATGCGGACGACAGGACGATGGTTGCCGCGCATGGCAGTGTTGCTTTTGGCGGCGCTGTTGTCGGCCTGCACCTATTCGGAATCATTGCGACAGGATGAGTTCTGGCCGCTGCGCCCGCTGCCCGGCGCGGCGCGCGGCCCCGCCCTGTTTTATGTCACCGACCGCCAGCCGGATGGCGCGGGCTTCGGCCTTACCTGGGGGGCCAGCCTGAGTTGCGGGCGTGCCGTCCTGACCCTTGGAACACAGCATGGCTATGACCTGGCGCCGGGCACGGAACCGGCCCAGTCCTGCGACGCGCCCGCCGCGCTGGATGACTTTGTGCGCAGGATCGCGGATACGGCGCGGGCGGCCAATTGCGACCGGCTGCTGGTGATGGTGCATGGCTATAACGCGGTGTTCCGCAACACGGTGCTGCGGTCCGGCCAGCTTGCGGCGGACATGCATTGGCGCTGTCCGGTGCTGCTGTTCAGCTGGAGCAGCGAAGGCCGATTCAACCGCTATGTCGCCGATATCGAGCGCAGCGGTTATGCCGTGCCGCAGGTGGCGGCGCTGCTGAAGACGGCGGGCCGGGACATGAAGCTGGCGGTGATGGGGCACAGCATCGGCGCGCGCATCGTGTTGAGTGCATTGGGCCGCACCTGCCGCGACGCGCCGCTGCGGCTGGCGGACGAACTGGTGCTGGCGGCGCCGGACGTGAATGCGCAGCCCGGCAATGACGATTTCGGGCGCTTTCTAAGCCAGGTCGCGCCCTGTGTGGGGCGCGCCACCGTTTATGTCTCGGACAATGACACGGCGCTGGCCGGATCGCAGCGCCGTCATGGCGGCATACCGCGCGCCGGGGAAAAGCCGCACGCGGCTTTGCAGTATGCGTCGCGCGGGCCGCAGATGCGTGTCGATGTGATCGATGCCAGCCAGGCGCCGGGCGACCGGGCGGGGCATGGCTATTTCTCGCTGGCCTATGAGATGACCGACGACATGGAAGGCGTGGTGACGGGGCTGACGGCGGAGCAACGGCTGCGGCGCAATGGGCGCGGCACGCTGGAATGCGAGGATGCACAGGCCTGCGCGGCGGGACGCTATATGCTGTATGTCACGCCGGAGCGGCGGCCGGGATTTTCGATACGGCTGTTGCGCAGCCTGTGGCGCATCATCCTGCCGCTTCAATGACCTCGATGTCGCCCGGACCCGCGATCAGCAGCGTCGTCGCGATGCCTATGAACAGGCCGTGTTCCACCACGCCGGGAATGGCGTTGAGGGCGTCGGCCAGGATGGGCGCGCTGGTAATGGCGTCAAACGCGCAGTCATAGATCAGGTTGCCGCTGTCCGTCTTGAACGGCGCGCCATCGCGCTGGCGCACTGTCATGGTCACGCCGCGATAGCCGAGCGCGGCGATGGCTTCGGCCATATGGGCAGCCGTGGCCTGGTGGCCGAACTCGATCACCTCTACCGGCAAGGGGAATTTTCCCAGGCGGGGGACGAGTTTGGATTCGTCCGCGATGACGATCATTTTCTTGGACGCGGCGGCGACGATCTTCTCGCGCAGCAGCATGCCGCCGCCGCCCTTTATGAGGTCGAGATTGCGGTCGGCTTCGTCCGCGCCATCAACAGTGAGGTCGAGGGGGGCGAGATCGTCGAGCGACGACAGCGTGATGCCCAGCTTGCGCGCCAGGGCGGCGGTGCGTTCGGAAGTCGGCACACAGAGCAGCGTCTGGCCGCCACGAACTCTTGGAGCGAGCAGTTCGACAAAGATTTCCGCGGTCGAGCCGGAGCCGAGGCCCAGCTTCATCCCGTCCACGACATAGTCGAGGGCCTTGGCGGCGACGGCGCGTTTGAGGGCGTTCTGGTCGGTCATTGAGGTACTTCAAAAGATCAGTGATTGAAGATGAAACGCGAGGCTTCAATTATACTGATTGAAAAGGTTTGCAAGCCATTGCTCTGCCTCCTGGCGTTTCGGTTCAATATCCGCGACGAAATCTTGACCCGGTGCAGTAGTGCTAACCAATCCCTCTGCTGACCATCTGTTGTCTTTGCCATGGTATGTCATACCTACCCCATCAAGTTTGGGATTCAGCCAAGCTGGGGCTGTCCAAATGCTGGCCGTCTTACCTTCCGCAGTAAGTCGATGCCCTTGGCGAAAAACACCAGAACCGCTTTTCGACGATCGCACCCCCGACACTGTCAAGCTTTCAGCTGCGATATATATTGCGTTTAAACTTCCAAGCTTTGGGTCGCTTATCCAAGCTGCCTGAGCGTGAGGATGATCAGAAAGCCAAGCATAGCTCGCAGTGTCCTCCACTCTAGCGGGGCGTAAAATATCACCCACCTGGAGCCATCCGAATATCCAGTGCTGCGGCTTACCACAAAACCGCCACGCAAAATCTCGCTCTACCGGCTGGAACATCCCAAAGAAAAGGAAAAGATCGCCTATTGTGACCCCTGCGTTCTCCAGATGCGAAAGTTGACCACCAGATTGACCGAACGCTCCTCGCCAACCGGGCTTTCGATCCAAAACATCGCAGTATATATCAGGATCAAGATGACAAAATTCCGTTGCAGCAATGCGTCCCCGGGTCAATTCCGATACCAACTCGCCATACCCACCATTCATGTCGCAATAGCGTTTGCACGAGGGATAACGCTCCGTTGGTATCGGTAGAGATACCAGTCTCCCGTCGATGATAGGACTAGGACAGCCTCCAGCCTTGCTATCAAAACCTTTCCGGCTGAATATCACTCGCACTATTCCACCGTCACGCTCTTTGCCAGGTTGCGGGGCTGGTCTACGTCGGTGCCTTTCGCCAAGGCGGCGTAGTAGGCGAGCAGCTGCACCGGGATGGCGTAGAGGATCGGGGTTATGAAGGCGTTTGTCGTGGGCACTTCGATGCTGGCCCAGACCTTGCCCGCCTTGGAGATGCCTTCGGCGTCGGAGATCAGCAGGACCTTGCCGCCGCGCGCCATCACTTCCTGCATGTTGGAGATGGTCTTTTCGAAATGCACGTCGTGGGGGGCGATCACGATGATCGGCACCGCCTCATCAATAAGCGCGATGGGGCCGTGCTTCATTTCGCCCGCGGCATAGCCTTCGGCGTGGATGTAGCTGATCTCCTTCAGCTTCAGCGCGCCTTCCAGCGCCAGCGGATAGGATGCGCCGCGGCCCATATAGAGAACGTCGCGCGCCTTGGCGATCTCCTCGCCCAGCGCCTTGACCTGGGCTTCGCGCTTGAGGAATTCAGCGATGTGGCGCGGCGTTTCCAGCAATGACGCGCACAGGCGCTGTTCATCGACCTCGCGCAGATTGCCGCGCGCCTGGCCGGCCGCGATGGCGAAGCTGGCCAGCGCGGCGAGCTGGCAGGTGAAAGCCTTGGTGGAAGCGACGCCGATTTCCGGGCCCGCATAGGTCGGCAGCACGATGTCTGCTTCGCGCGCGATGGAGCTTTCGGAGACATTCACCACCGCGATGGTTGTTTGCCCTTGCGCCTTGGCATCGCGCAGCGCGGCGAGCGTGTCCGCCGTTTCGCCGGACTGGGACACGAACAGCGCCACGCCATCCTTCGGATAGACCGGATTGCGGTAGCGCAGTTCGGAGGCGACATCGGTTTCCACCGCGACGCGACCCAGCTTTTCGAACCAGTATTTGCCGACCATGCCCGCGTAATAGGCGGTGCCGCAGGCCGAGATGGTCACGCGCGACGCTTTCGCCAGCGCCTCGCGCAGGCCGACGCCGAGGCGGCGCACGACCGGGCCCGCCGGATCGAGATCATGCGCCAGCGTGTGGCCCCCCACTTCGGGCTGCTCATGGATTTCCTTGGCCATGAAATGGCTGTGGCCCGCCTTGTCCACCAGCGCGGCGGAGGCGGCGGTGATCTTGATCTCGCGATTGGCGGGGCGGCCTTCGGCGTCGAAGATCGACACCTGTGCCTTGTCGATCACCACCACATCGCCGTCTTCCAGATAGGCGACGCGGTTGGTGAAAGGCGCGAGCGCGAAAGCGTCGGAGCCGAGATAGGCTTCCTTGTCGGCATAGCCCACAGCCAGGGGCGCGCCCTTGCGCGCGCCGATCAGCAGGCCCTCATGATCCTTGAAGATCATCGCCAGCGAATAGGCGCCGGTGAGGCGGCGCACCGCCGTCTTGGCCGCTTCGGCGGGGGCGAGGCCGTTGTCCATATAGTCGGTGACCAGATGCACCGCGGCTTCGGTGTCGGTTTCGGACGAGAATTTGTGGCCCTTCCTGGTCAGTTCGTCGCGCAGTTCGCGGAAATTCTCGATGATGCCGTTATGCACCACCGCGACCTTGGACGAGGCATGGGGATGGGCGTTGCCTTCGGTCGGCGCGCCATGGGTGGCCCAGCGCGTGTGGCCGATGCCGGTATGGCCGGAGAGCGGATGCTCATGCAGTACCGCATCCAGTCTGGACAGTTTGCCGGGGGAGCGGCGGCGTTCGATATGGCCGCCGACCAGGGTGGCGATGCCCGCGGAGTCATAGCCGCGATATTCCAGGCGCTTCAGCGCCTCCAGGATGACCGGCGCCACTTCGCGCGTGCCCGCGATGCCGACAATGCCGCACATTTCTTATTCTCCTGCTCTCATCCTTCGACAGGCTCAGGATGAGGATGGTTATTTGTCTGCCTTCTTTTTCGCCTTTTGGCGTTCCCGGAAGGATTTCGCCCAGCCCGGCTTTTCCGTCTGCTGTCCGCGCGCCAGGGCCAGCGCGTCGGCGGGCACGTCGCGGGTGATGACCGAACCGGCGGCGGTGATCGCGCCGTCGCCGACCTTCACCGGCGCGACCAGCGCGGTGTCGGAACCGATGAACGCGCCCGCGCCGATTTCGGTCAGTGCCTTGGTGAAGCCGTCATAATTGCAGGTGATGGTGCCGGCGCCGATATTGGCGCCCGCGCCGACCTTCGCATCGCCCAGATAGGTGAGATGGTTGGCCTTTGCGCCCTTTTCGATCACGGCGTTCTTGATCTCTACGAAATTGCCGATATGGGCATCGGGACCGATCTTCGCGCCGGGGCGCAGGCGGGCATACGGACCGATGATCGCACCTCCCGAAACCTCCGCGCCTTCCAGATGCGAATGGCTGCGGATGCGCGCGCCGGACGCAACCCGGACGCCGGGGCCGAACACGACAAAAGGTTCGATTTCGACATCGGCTTCCAGCACCGTGTCATGTTGCAGGAAAATTGTTTCCGGCGCGGTCATGCCGACGCCTGCGATCATGGCGCGGGTGCGCAGGCGCTGTTGCATCACGCTTTCGGCGGCGGCGAGTTCGGCGCGGCTGTTGACGCCCATCGCCTCTTCTTCCGGGATAACGGCAATCGTGCAGCGTACGCCTTCGGCCTTCGCCAGGGCCGGCACATCGGTCAGGTAATATTCCTTCTGGGCATTGTCGTTTTTCAAGGCGGCGGCCCAGGCGAACAGTTTCTTCGCATCGGTGGCCAGCACGCCCGCATTGCACAGATCCACGGCGCGCTCGGCGGGGCTGGCGTCCTTGAATTCGACGATGCGGTCCAACAGGCCGTCCGGCGTCAGGAGGACGCGGCCATAGGCGCCCGGATCGCGCGGCCGGAAGGCGACCAGACCCATGCCGGTTTTCGCGGCGGCGGCGAAGGAGGATTGGAACGTGTCCGGCGTCATCAGCGGATTGTCACCATAGGCGATCACAACCGCCCCGGAAAAATCCTTGAGAGCGGCGGCGGCGCTTGCGGCGGCATGGCCGGTGCCGAGCTG
>JAFIHO010000018.1 GCA_017849395.1 Hyphomicrobiales bacterium | reverse complement strand
TTCCACATGTGGACGCCCGATGTGTATGAAGGCGCGCCAACACCTATCACCGCCTATTTCGCAACGGCTGCCAAGGTTGCGGCGCTGTGCCTGTTTTTGCGCGCGATCCTGTCGCCTTTCCCGGATCTGCTGCATCAGTGGCGGCAGGTCATTGTCGCAATCTCCGTGCTGTCGATGGCGTTGGGCGCAATCGCCGCTATCGGCCAGACCAACATCAAGCGCCTGATGGCCTATAGCTCTATCGGCCATATGGGCTATGCCTTGCTGGGCCTCGCTGCCGGGACCGCGCTTGGAGCGCGGGGCGTATTGATCTATCTCGCGATCTATGTGTTCACCAATATCGGTGTCTTCGCCGCCATCCAGGCGATGAAGCGCCAAGGCAAGGCCGTGGAATCCATCGCCGATCTGGCGGGGCTCGCCCGCACCCAGCCGCTGTTGGCGCTTGTGTTCAGCGCGTTGTTCCTCAGCCTGGCGGGATTGCCGCCACTGGCGGGGTTCTTCGCCAAGTATTTTGTATTCCTGGCCGCGATGCAGGTCGGATTGGTGGCACCTGCGGTTCTGGGCGTCATCGCAAGCGCCATCGGTCTGGTTTATTACCTTCGTCTGGTAAAGATCATTTATTTCGACGAACCGGTGGCGCCTTTTGACAGTGTTCTGGGCATTGGAAGCAAGGGCATCCTTGCACTGTCGATGGCTGTCGCGCTGCTGTTCATCATTGCGGCGTCGCCAGTCATCATGGCGGCCGATGCGGCTGCCAAGGCCCTGTTGCCTTGAATGCCTTGCCTCCCGGCGAGGCTCTTGTCTGGCTGGATAAAATCGATTCCACCAATGAGGAAGCTCGTCGTCGGGCCTTGGGCGGCGAGCGCGGTCCTCTCTGGATCGTCGCGGAACGCCAGACAGCGGGGCGCGGGCGGCGTGGGCGGACGTGGCAGGGCGGCGAGGGAAATCTGGCCTCCACTTTGTTGTTGCGTCCCAGTGTTCCGCCCGCGGAAGCGGCCCAGTTGAGTTTCGCCGCTGCGCTTGCTGTCGGCGACGTGGTTCAGCATTTCGTGCCGGGCGTCCCGGTGACGGTGAAGTGGCCCAATGATGTGCTTGCGAAGGGCCACAAGCTGGCAGGTATTCTGCTGGAGTCTGGCGACAATCATGGCTTCTGGCTTGCCGTCGGGATCGGCGTGAATCTGGCGGAAGCGCCGTCTGGCACGGAGTTTCCTGCGACTTCGCTGAAGGCGCTGTGCGGCTCTGCGCCAACCCCGCGCGAGGCGTTGGTGATGCTGGCGGCCTGTTTTGGCCAGTGGCGGCAGGCATGGCATCGGAGCGGCTTTGGGGTGGTGCGCGAGGCGTGGTTGCAGCGGGCCGAGCATCTTGGCGGCCGTATCCGGGCGCGGCTCCCCCAGGAAGAACAGGAAGGCGTGTTCGAAGGGATCGACGCATCCGGCGCGTTGCTGCTGAACCTAGGACTGGGCCGGGTGCGCGCGATCTCCGCGGGCGAGGTATTCTGGTGAGGAGCGCGGCCAGGAAAAGTATGAAGCGGTTTCCCGTTCGGCCGCGCGACCAAAAGAGAAAGTCATGCTGCTCGCGATAGACGCCGGAAACACCAATATCGTCTTTGCCATTTATGATGGCGCAAAGCTGCGCGCGCAGTGGCGGGCGGTGACGCAGGTCGCGCGGACATCCGACGAATATGCGGTCTGGCTGAGCCAGCTTCTGACGTTGGAAGGGCTTTCTTTCGCAAATCTCGACCAGGCAATCATCGCCACTGTCGTTCCGGCCGTGTTGTTCGATCTGCGCGCATTGTGCCGGACCTACCTCAAATGCGAGCCGATGATCGTGGGCGATCCTGCGCTTGACATGGGCATGAAGGCGAACGTGGACCGTCCGCAGAGCGTGGGCGCGGACAGGCTTTGCAACACGGTGGCGGCACATGAGCGTTACAAGGGCGCGGTCATTGTCGTCGATTTTGGCACCGCAACCAATTTCGACATCGTGGCGGAGAATGGGGATTTCGACGGCAGCGTGATCGCGCCGGGCGCCAATTTGTCGATCGAGGCCCTGCATCAGGCTGCTGCGTTGCTGCCGCGTGTCGCGATCCACCGGGCGCAGAATGTCATCGGCCGCGACACGGTGCCGTCGATGCAGTCTGGCGTCTACTGGGGTTATGTCGGCCTGATCGACGGTCTCATCACCCGCATCAAGGCAGAGTATGGAAAACCGGCGACGGTGGTGGCGACGGGCGGATTGGCTCATCTGTTCCGTCCTGACATTCCCGCCATCGAGCACGTCGATCCGGACCTCACCATTCGCGGCCTTATGCTGATCCACGCGCGCAACGTCCGGCGCTCGGTCTGATGGCGCAGAACGAACTGGTGTTCCTGCCGTTGGGCGGATCTGGCGAGATCGGCATGAATTTCAATGCCTATGGCTTTGGCCCGCCCGATGACCGGCAATGGATCATCGTTGATTGCGGCGTGCTGTTCGGGCGGGAGACTACCGCGCCGGGTGTGGATGTCATTATGCCCGACATTCGTTATCTGGCGGAACAGCGGGACAATATTCTCGGCATTGTCGCCACCCATGCGCATGAGGATCATATCGGCGCTATCGCGCTGGCATGGCCGATGCTGAAATGCCCCATATATGCTACGCCATTCACGGCGCGCCTTATCGCGGGCAAGCTGGAGGAAGCGGGGCTGTCCAGAAAAGTCCGGGTGAAAGAGGTTCCGGTTGGCGGCAATCTTTCGCTGGGTCCGTTCGCGCTGGATTTCATTTCCATCACCCATTCGATCCTGGAGCCGAATGTCCTGGCGATCCGCACCGCGCTGGGAACGTTGGTGCATACCGGCGACTGGAAAATCGACCCCGATCCCTTGCTTGGCGAGGCGACCGATGCGGCGGCGCTGTCGAAACTGGGAGACGAAGGTGTGCTGGCGCTGGTGTGCGATTCCACCAATGCGCTGGTGCCGGGCAGTTCCGGTTCCGAAGCGAAAGTGCGAGAAAGCCTCACCGCTTTGATTGGTACCTTGAAGAACCGCGTAGCGGTCACGGCCTTCGCCTCCAATGTGGCGCGGCTGGACACCATTGCGAAAGCCGCGAAGGCGCATCGGCGCACCGTGGCGCTGGTTGGGCGCGCCATGCACAAGATCGTCTCGGCGGCGCGGGATTGCGGTTATCTGACGGATTTTCCGCCCACCATCGACGCGACGGAGGCCGCCGATCTGCCGCCGTCGAAGGTTCTTTATCTGTGCACCGGCAGCCAGGGCGAGCCGCGCGCGGCGCTGGCGCGCATCGCCGACGACAGCCATCCCGATGTGCATTTGGCGCAGGGCGATGCGGTGATCTTTTCATCGCGTGTCATTCCCGGCAATGAATTGCCGATTTTCGATCTGCAGAACAAGCTGGCGGCGCGGGGCGTGGAAGTGCTGACGGCGGAAGATCACTTCGTCCATGTCTCCGGCCATCCGGCGCGCGATGAACTGGCGCAGATGTATCGCTGGACCCGGCCGAGGGTCGCCATTCCTGTGCATGGCGAGATGCGCCACATGACCGAACATGCGCGGCTGGCGAGGTCGCTGCAGGTGCCGCAGGCGCTGGTGCCGGAGAATGGGCAATTGTTTCGCCTTGCGCCGGGGCGGGCTGAATTGATCGATGAGGTTCCGGCGGGCCGTGTACATCTGGATGGCCGGGTGCTGGTCACGGAAGGTGAAGGGCTGGCGAAAGGCCGCCGCGCGCTGGCCTTTGCTGGCGTCATCGTGATTACCCTGATCCTGGACGGCAGGGGTCGCAGCGCCGCTGCGCCCGTGATCCAGATCGAGGGCATTCCCGCGCCGGTGCATGAGGCGATCCGCAAGGCGGTGGATACCAGTATGGACCGCTACAATCCCAAACGCGACGGCGGCGGAGAATTGGCGGAGAGTGTGCGCCGGGCGGCGCGCCGGGCGGCGTTCGATGCCTGGGGCAAGAAGCCCGTGGTGCGGGTCGCAATCGCGGAGGTCTAGATGGAATATGGCATCCATTTGGTTGTGTTGTTCAGCGCCTATGCGGTGTTGTGGTTCCTGTGTCTGTTTTGCCTGTTGCCGGTTGGTCTGGGCAGCACGATCGATCCGGATACCGGCGCGCCGACCAATCCGATGCTGAAGAAAAAGGCGCTGATCGCCACAGTGCTGGCGGCACTCTTTTGGGTTGGGTTCTATCTCGCCGTGGGATTTGGCTGGCTGGAGCTTTAGGCAAGCGCCACCTTTGCCGCAAAAGCCAACGCGATGATGGCGACGCCCGGCGAAAGCTTGTTCAGCCGCCCCGACAAAATCTTGATGCCGCAATGGGCGATGAAGCCCAGCCCGATGCCCGCCGCGATGGAGAAGGTGAAGGGGATGGCCAGCGCCGTCACCAGCGCGGGCACCGCTTCGGTGATGTCGTTCCATTCGACATCTTTCAGGTCCTTGGCGAACAGCACCGCCACGAACACCAGCGCGGGTGCGGTGGCATAGGCGGGCACCATGCCGGCGATGGGCGCGAGAAACAGCGCGGCCAGGAACAGCACGCCCACCGTCACCGCTACCAAACCGGTGCGTCCGCCGACGCCTGCGGCGCTTTCGATATAGGCGGTGACCGGAGACGTGCCCAGCGCCGCGCCGATGATCGTGCCGGTCGCGTCGCTGACCAGTGCGCGACGTGCGTTGCGCAGGCGGCCATTTTCCATCAGCCCCGCCTGGTGGCCCACGGCCGTGAGGGTGCCGGAGGTGTCCAGCAGGTCCAGCAGCAGGAACACCAGCACTACGCCCGCGATCACGGATGCCGGCGCGCCGGTGAAATGCATCTGCAGGAAGGTCGGCGCGATGGACGGCAGCACGCCGTCGACAGCGGGCAGGTTCTGCAGACCCAGTCCGATGGCGATGGCTGTCGCCACCAGGATGCCGAGAAGCACCGCCCCGGTTATCCGCATGGCCCAGAGTGCGGTGATGACGAACAGGCCCAGCCCGGCGATCAGAACCTTGGGATCGCTCAACGCGCCTTCCTGCAGCAGCACGCCCTTTCCCGGCACGACCACACCGGCATTGCTGAGGCCGATC
>JAFIHO010000191.1 GCA_017849395.1 Hyphomicrobiales bacterium | reverse complement strand
TTGCGCGGCATCAGCGTGGCGGATGGCGCCGATCGGCTGACGCCAATCGAGATGGTCGCGCCTTTCGCGCGCGCCTGGAGCCTGAACCTGATCGACGATGTGGTCTACACCACCTCGGGCCGCGCCTGCGGCGAGGTACAGGATGTGCGCTCGCCCATGGGGGCTGCTGCCAACTCGGTGCCGCGCGGACGCACGCCGGTTCTGACCGACGCGTCCGGCGTGACCGCGGTGGATGTGCGCGATCTTTCCCATCCCATCGTAACGCGCTTCTACACCAGCGGCGCGCGTCCGGCCGGCCCTTGGGGACGGGGTGGTCTGGCGCTGGGGCCCAAGGGTACCCTGATCCTGGAAACGTCCAACGGCCTGTACGATCCGGCGGCGGGTGATTTCAGCGAGAGCATCCTGAAGCTGTCACCGCAGGCGGCGCGGCTGGTGGATTCCTTCACGCCCGAGAACTGGCGCTACAATCTATCGAAGGATCTTTCCGGCTCGGCGACTCCCGTCGTATTCCCGTTCGGCGGCAAGACGCTGGTGGCGATGGCGCAGAAGGAAAGCATCCTGCGTCTTCTGGATGCCGATAAGCTTGGTGGCGCGGACCACAAGACCCCGCTGTATCAGTCGCCGCGTCTGGGCAATGACGCCGCGGCGGGCACCGATCCCAGTTCGGGCATTTGGGGCAGCATCACCACCTATGAGACGCCGGACGGCAAGCGGTATCTGTATTTCCCCATGTGGGGGCCGCCTTCGGCGGAAGCGCCCAAATTCCCGTCCACGAATGGCGCGATCCCTAACGGCAGTGTCATGGCGTTCCAGGTGCTGAACGATGGCGGCAAGATTTCCGCCATACCGGCCTGGACTTCGGTGGACATGATCATGCCCGATCCGCCCGTCGCGGCGAACGGTGTGATCTATGCCCTGTCCACTGGCGGCCAGCGGATGCAGAACATGCATCAGCCCGGCCAGACGCGCATGTCCTATCCGGACAGCGCCGTGCTGCGCTCCACCCAGGTGGATAATCTGAAGCTTTATGCGCTGGATGCGGAAACCGGAAAAACCCTCTGGTCCAGCAAGAATATCATCAAGGATTGGGTGCATTTCAGCCAGCCCGTCGTGGCGCTGGGCAAAGTTTATGTCGTGACCCACGACGCGCATGTCTATGCCTTCGGACTGAAGAAATAGGGCGGATTGAAGAAATAAAGCTGGGACCGGTCCGTGGCAGCAGCGCTGCGGACCGGGACCGCATGGCAAAGGCGCGGGCAAACCCGCGCCTTTATGCTGCCGCTGAAGCCTGTTTCTGGAGGCGGCGCCACACCAGCGCGCCGACGCCGCGAGCCAGCCAGCCATGCGGGTTGGCGCCGATCACCTTGACGACCATCTGCACCAGCTTCTGGATGTGACGGCGGCGGTAGATCGCAATGCCCGTGCGCGCTGAAAGCCGGGAATATACTTTGCGGTTGTAGGGCTTCAGCGCCTCTTCTTCCGACGGAACATTCGCGCAGTAATAGGCATAGGCGAGTTCGTCATCGTCTGACTCGCGAATACGGCCCACGGCGATCCAGAATTTCTTCCATGCCGACATGTCCGGCTCGGTCTGCATGTTAAGCGTGTCATAGAATAGTTTGTAGTGACGATACTCATCGGCGGCGATGCGGCCCGCGATCTCCTGAAGGACAGGCTCTTCGGTCGCGTCGCGCATGGCGGAGTAATAGGAAGAGGTGCCGCTTTCCACTACGCAGCGGGCGATCATCTCGCCCCGGCGGGAGCCGCGCACAGATCCGGCGGCATCACCTTTGAAGTGTGCCGGCGTGTAGCCCTTGCGGAAGCGGGCAAACGCGTCCTGCAGCCGGAAGTTGGGATCGGCCATTTCCGCCCAGCGGCCCAGGGCGCGGCCATGCTGGCTTTCTTCCTCACCCCAGCGCTCTATGGCGACCAGGATATCCTCTCCCCCGTCGCGGAATACGCGCTTCAGATAAGTTACATAGTCGGGGGCGTTGGCCTCCACCAGCGCGGCGGCCTTCACGGCGGCCAGCAGGTCCGGATCTACCTTTTCAGGGTCGAACAGGGACCAATGGACATCGTCCAGGCTCCAGCCTTGCTTGTAGATGGGGGCGGTTGCCGCCATGCCTCAACTCCAGACTCCAGGAACCCTTAATAGCAAACCGGGTTGCACAGGCCAAAGCGGGTTGTCGCGGTTGCCCACCGTAAAGCGGCCTTGCGTCGCGGGAACTGGGAGTATACACTGTAGACGTGAGCTTGCCCACCCGGACCCGAATCCTTGCCGCCGCCCGAAACCTCTTCGACCGGGAGGGACTGGATGGTGTGTCGATGCGCCGTATCGCTGAGGCGGTGGGTCTGACACCCATGGCGATCTACCGCCACTATGCCGACAAGGAAGCGCTGATCGACTCACTGATGCTCGAGGGCTTCACCGCGTGGGAAGAGCGCGTCGCGGCGATCGCAGAGAATGAACCGCTTGCATGGCTGAAGAAACTGGGCGAGGCGTTCCTGGATTTCGCGCTGACCGAACCGCGCCGCTATGAGGCCGCGTTCCTGCTACCTGCGCAGAGTGCCCGCCGCTATCCCCGCGATTTCGCGGCAGGATATTCCCCCGCAATGGAAATGGTAAGAAAGCGTGTGGAGCAGGCCATTGAATCCGGCGTGATAGGTGGGGCTTTGCCGCTGGAGATCGCGTTGAGTTTCGCGGCGCTGGCGCAGGGTCTGGTGTCAATGTATCGCGCCGGCCGGTTCGAGAGCGAAGCGGTATTCCGCGATGCTTATGCGAAAGCGGTCAACCATTGTCTTCAGTCTTACAGGGGCCCGGCGGTATGACGGCGGTGATCTGCGCGGCGCTTGGCGGTGCGATGTTCTATTTCTCGCAAGGATTGGATGATGCCTGGTGGCTGACCTGGTTCGCGCCCGCGCCCATTCTTTGGCTGGCCTATGGCGATTACCCGCGTTGGCATCTGTTCGCGGCGGCCTTCTGCGCCTTCGCCGCCGGGCAGATCTACATGATCCAGGCCTATGGCGGCACAATGCCATGGTTCGCCATCGCGGGGATGATGCTGGGGTTCGGCGCGTTGTTCGGCTTTGCCGTCGGCCGGGCGCGCGCCGTCTATCGCCGTCTGCCGCCCGCGGCGGCGTTGTTCGCATTTCCTTCGATCTGGACGGCCATCGAATTCCTCTACAGCCTAGTCTCGCCCCACGGCAGCTATGGCAGCATCGCCTATTCGCAGGTGTCGTTTCCGGCAGCGATTCAGATCGCGGCGTTACTGGGCCTGTATGGCGTGACGTTCCTGTTGTGCCTGTTCGCCAATGCATTGGCGTTGTTGGCGCGCGGCGATAGGGAAACGGCGGCGGGCGGCATTGTGCTGTGCTCGTTGGCGGTGGCGTTCGGCGTGGCGCAGCTGGCGACGCCACAGACCAGCGCGATCCGGGTGGCCGCGCTGGCGGATGAGGCGGCATGGAAAGCCGCGCCCCGGACCCGCGCGGCTGCCAGCGACATGGTCCAGCGATATGCGCAAGCGGCGCGGGTACAGGCGGAGCGGGGCGCGCGCCTGATCGTCATTCCCGAAACCGCCATCCGGTTCGATCCGCAATGGGGCGAGGATGTAATGCAGCCGCTGGCTGATGCGGCGCGACAGACGCGCGCCACCATCGTTGCGGGAGTGCTGATGTTGAAGCCCTGGCGTAATGCGGCGCTGGCATTCCAGCCGGACGGAACCATTGTCAGCTATGACAAGCGACACCTGCTGCCGCCTGGCGAGGACAAGTTTACCCCCGGTGCAGGGCCGGGCCTGCTGGGACGCGGGCGGGCCGTGGCGATCTGCAAGGACCTTGATTTCCCCCGCACCATCCGCGCCGATGCGCGAGCTGCCGCGTCTCAGGCGAACGATCCGCGCGGCATCCGGGTGATGGCGGTGCCCGCAAACGATTTCAGGGCGGACGACTGGCTTCATGCCCGCATGGCGGTGATGCGTGGGGTCGAGAATGGCTTTGCCGTGGCGCGGTCGGCATTCAACGGGCTCGAAGCAATCTCCGACGCGCAAGGCCGCATCGTCGCGCGGGCACGGACGAGCGGGAAGGGCATGACGGCGATTTTCGCCGCGGTGGAGCCGGGCGGCGGATCGACGCTCTATACGGCGATCGGTGATGCGTTCGCGTGGGCGTGCACGGGAAGGGCGCGTCTGTTGGGCGGCCTTGCCGCCCTGCGCGGACGCAAGGCGGATTGAGGCTGATCAACGCCATGTCTCCGTGCGGGCGTAGACTGATTTGAAATGGGAGGCGCATATGAACAGGCTTGCAGGCAAGGTTGCGATTGTAACCGGCGGGGCGGTCGGGCTTGGCCGTGCAGCGGCGCTGCGGATGGCGGAAGAGGGCGCATGCATTGCGCTGTTCGATGTGCGCGATGGCGATGGCCGCACGCTGGAACGGGAGATGACGTCAAAGGGCCATTCCGCGCGCTATTGGCATTGCGACATGGCGAGGGAGGCCGAAGTTACGGCGGCCATCGGCGAGGCGGCGGCGCATTTCGGACGGCTGGACGTGCTGGTCAACAATGCGGGCGTGGCCGGCACCAGCAAGCCCACCCATGAGATCACCGAGGCCGAATGGGATTTCGTACAGGCGATCAACGTCAAGGGCGTATTCTTCGCGACCAAGCATGCCATCCCGCATCTACGCCGCGCCGGGGGCGGCAGCATTATCAACCTGTCGTCGATCTATGGGCTGGTGGGAGCGCCGGACGTGCCGCCCTATCACGCCTCCAAGGGGGCGGTGCGGCTGATGAGCAAGACCGATGCGCTGCTTTATGCCGCCGACAGGATACGGGTGAATTCCATCCATCCGGGCTTCATCTGGACACCGATGGTGGAGGGGTATGTCGCAGGAAAAGGCGACCCCGCGGCCGCGCGCAAGGCGGTGGGGGACCTGCATCCGCTCGGCCATATGGGCGAGCCGGACGACATCGCCTGGGGCGTTGTCTATCTGGCGTCTGATGAGGCGAAATTCGTGACCGGTACGGAACTGGTGATCGACGGCGGCTATACCGCGCGCTGAGTTGGGTCGAAGGCCGCGCGAAGTGTGAGGCGTCCGCCTCAGGACGCGCGGCCGTTCAAAAAGCGGCGCGGACCAGTTTGAGGTCATCCACCAGCTGCGCCGCCTTGTGGCGGTCGGCATCGGTCTTGGCGGCGATCTCGTCTTCCTCGGCGTCCTTGATACGCTGGTCCAGCACGGCCAGATCCATTTCGCTCATCGGGATCGCTTCCTCGGCCAGCACGGTGATCTTGGCGGGCGACACTTCGGCGAAACCGCCGCGGATAAAGTAGCGGTCGTCCTTGCCGTCGATGCTGACATCGATCATGCCGGCGCGCAGGTTGGTGACGACCGGCGAATGCCCCGCCATTACACCCATATAGCCCTCGGTGCCGGGCACGGTGACCATGTCGGCTTCCGCCGACAGCAGCAGCCGTTCCGGCGAGACAAGGTCGAAGGATATTTTACTGGCCATTGAAGCTCCTCCTCACCCTGAGACTGTCGAAGGGTGAGACAAGGTCCTCATGGTTCGGCAAGCGCACCATGAGGACGTTTTGATTAAGCCGCCTTCGCCGTCTCGGCCGCCATCTTCTGCGCCTTGGCGACGACTTCCTCGATGGCGCCGACCATGTAGAAGGCCTGCTCCGGCAGATGGTCGTATTCGCCATCCACGATCGCCTTGAAGCTGCGGATGGTGTCCGGCAGCTCGACGAACTTGCCGGGCGAGTTGGTGAACTGTTCGGCCACGAAGAAGGGCTGGCTGAGGAAGCGCTGAATCTTGCGGGCGCGCGCCACGGTCAGCTTGTCGTCTTCAGACAGTTCGTCCATGCCCAGGATGGCGATGATGTCCTTCAGCGCCTTGTACTGTTGCAGCACTTCCTGCACGCGACGGGCGACGGTGTAGTGTTCTTCGCCGATCACCTGCGGGTCGAGAATGCGCGAGGTCGAGTCCAGCGGGTCCACCGCCGGGAAGATCGCCTGGGCGGCGATATCGCGCGACAGCACGGTGGTCGCGTCCAAGTGCGCGAAGGAGGTGGCGGGCGCCGGGTCGGTCAGGTCGTCGGCGGGCACATAAATCGCCTGCACCGAGGTGATCGACCCCTTGGTGGTGGAGGTGATGCGTTCCTGCAGATTGCCCATCTCGGTCGCCAGGGTCGGCTGATAACCCACCGCGCTCGGGATACGGCCCAGCAGCGCGGACACTTCCGAACCGGCCTGGGTGAAGCGGAAGATGTTGTCGATGAACAGCAGGCAGTCCTTGCCTTCCACGTCGCGGAAATATTCCGCTTGGGCAAGGCCGGTCAGCGCCACCCGGGCGCGCGCGCCCGGCGGTTCGTTCATCTGGCCATAGACCAGCGCACATTTGGAACCGGCGGTGGAGCCGTTCTTTTTCGGGTCCACATTCACGTTGGACTCGATCATTTCGTGATAGAGGTCGTTGCCCTCGCGCGTACGCTCGCCCACGCCCGCAAGCACCGAGTAACCGCCATAGGCCTTGGCGATGTTGTTGATCAGTTCCTGCATGGTCACGGTCTTGCCCACGCCCGCGCCGCCGAACAGGCCGATCTTGCCGCCCTTCGTGTAGGGGCAGAGCAGGTCGATGACCTTGATGCCGGTGACGAGAACTTCGGCCGCGCCCGCCTGCTCGGCAAATGTCGGCGCTTCACGGTGGATGCTGGCCATGTGTTCGCTGGCGATGGGACCGGCTTCGTCGATTGGCTCGCCGATCACGTTCATGATGCGGCCCAGCGCGGCGGGACCGACCGGAACGCGGATCGGGCCGCCGGTGTCGATCACCTCCGCGCCGCGCACCAGACCTTCGGTGGTGTCCATCGCAATGGCGCGCACGGCGTTTTCGCCCAGATGCTGCGCCACTTCAAACACCAGGCGGACTTCCTTGCCGGTCCTGGCGTCGATGTTCTTGGTTTCCAGCGCGTTCAGGATGGCGGGCAGGTTGCCGTCATCGAAGGCGACGTCCACCACTGCGCCGATGATCTGGAGCAGGCGGCCCTTGGCGTTGGCTTTCACGGGTGCGTTCATGGCTGGGTTCTTTCCTTAAACTGCGGAGGCGCCGGAGATGATTTCAATCAGCTCCTTGGTGATCTGCGCCTGACGGGTACGGTTCATCTGAATGGTGAGGGCCTTGATCAGTTCGCCTGCGTTGCGCGTGGCATTGTCCATCGCCGCCATCTGGGAGGCGAAGAACCCGGCCTGATTGTCGAGCAGCGCGGTCAGCAACTGGACCGAAATGTTCTGGGGCAGAAGCGCTTCGAGGATCGTATCCTCATCCGGCTCATAGTCGTAGAACGCGCTCTTACCCGCTTCGGGGCCGTCGACCGTCGCCGGGACAAGCTGCAGCACGGTCGGGGTCTGTGTGACGACCGACTTGAAGCGGCTGTAGATCAGGGTGACGACATCGAAATCGCCCTTGCCATAGAGCTCGATGATTTTCTGGGCGATGGGTTTCACCAGCGCCATGCTTGGCGGTTTGATTCCGACTTCATGGCTTTCGATGTAGCGCGCGCCATAGGTGCGGCGAAGCTGGTCCCGCCCCTTGCGGCCGATGGTGATGATCTTGACGTCCTTGCCCTCGGCCAGCAGGGCGGAAATCTTCTCCCGCGCTGCGCGCACGATCCCGCCATTGAAACCGCCCGCCAGACCACGGTCGGCAGTGGCGACGATGATCAGATGCCGCTTGTCGCTGCCGGTGCCTGCCAGCAGTTTCGGCGCGGAGGGGCCCGAGACGCCTGCCGCCAGATTGGCGATCACCGCCTGCATGGCCTTGGCATAGGGGCGCGCGTTCTGCGCCGCGACCTGGGCGCGGCGCAGCTTGGCCGCCGCCACCATTTGCATCGCCTTGGTGATCTTCTGCGTGGACTTCACGCTTCCGATCCGTGTGCGCATTTCCTTGACGGTCGCCATAGGCGGTCAGTTCCTTATGCGAAGCTCTTGGAAACTTCGCCGAGCGCCTTCTTCAGCATCTCCTCGAGCGCGGGCGACAGCGCCTTTTCCTTGCGGATGCCTTCGAGGAATTGCGGATAGGCCGTCTTCAGCTTGCTGATCAGCGCTTCCTGGAACGCGCCAACCTTGGCGGTCGGGAAGGGATCCAGATAACCGCGCGTTCCCGCATAGATCACCGCAACCTGTTCTTCGACGGCGAAGGGCTTGTACTGCGGCTGTTTCAACAGTTCGGTGAGGCGTTCGCCGCGCGCCAGCATCTTCTGGGTGGAAGCGTCGAGATCGGAGCCGAACTTTGCGAAGGCCGCCATCTCGCGATACTGGGCCAGTTCGCCCTTGATCGGGCCGGCGACGGTCTTCATCGCCTTGATCTGCGCCGACGAAC
>JAFIHO010000190.1 GCA_017849395.1 Hyphomicrobiales bacterium | reverse complement strand
TGACCCAGATCCAGGAACAGACCCTGGTGTTCGTGCCCAAGATCGTCGCCATCTTCGTGGTGCTGCTCATCACCCTGCCTTTCGCGGGCGCGGCCATCAGCGGCCTGATGACCGACATCGCGGGCCGCATCGCGGCATACTAGTTTTATGACCATCCATCTGCCGGCGCTTTCGGGCCTCATCCTCACCTATATGCTGGTGTTCGCCCGCGTCGGCAGCATGGTGATGCTGCTGCCCGCCATCGGCGAGATGGGCGTGCCCTCGCGGGTGCGGCTGGTGCTGGCGCTGGCCATTTCCTTCGCGCTGACACCCCAGGTCCAGGCCAATTATCCCGCCTCCGAACCGGCCACATTCCTGCAACTGGCGCTGCTGGTGATGCAGGAAGTCGTGGCGGGCATTCTGGTGGGCGCGATGGCGCGCATCATCATGAGCGCGTTGCAGGTCGCGGGCTTCCTGATCGCCACCCAGACGGGCCTCGCCTATGCCACGACCGTCGATCCCACCCAGAACACGCAAGGCGCGGTGGTCGGCAATTTCCTGACCCTGCTCGGCACCACGCTGGTCTTCCTCACCAACCTGCATCACCTCGCTATCGGCGCCATCGCGGGCAGCTACAAGCTGATCCCGCCGGGCGGACATCTGCCCACCGCCGACATGGCGCAGCTTGTGATCGGCCTCACCAGTTCCTCCTTCGCGCTGGGTTTCCAACTGGCCGCGCCCTTCCTGGTGTTCAGCTTCGCGGTTTATTGCGGGTTGGGCGTGCTGGCGCGGCTGATGCCGCAATTGCAGATCTTCTTCGTCGCCGTGCCCATCAACATCATGTGCGGCTTCGTCATCCTGCTGGCGGTGGTCGGCACATTGATGAGCGTGTTCCTCAATTTTTACGCGGCCCAGATGGCCGTCTTTCTGTGACCTGAATGGCCGACGAACCGGACAAGGAACAACAGACCGAAGAACCGTCCGCAAAACGGCTCGAACAGGCGCGCGAGCAGGGCGATGTCGTCAAATCCACCGAACTGACCGCCTTCATCATGCTGGCGATCGCCACCCTCGGCATCGCCATGTTCGGCAAACATGCGGCGATGGGGCTGGGCAAGGTGCTTGCCATATTCCTGGAACAGCCCGACGCGATGAGCGTGGACCAGGCGGGACTTGTCGTAATTGGGCGCGGGCTGGTCACACAACTCGGCATCATCCTGGGACCGATCTTCGGCCTGATGATGGCGGCGGCGCTGGCCGGTCATGTGCTGCAAAGCCGCCCGGGCTTTCATCCCGACAAGATCATGCCGGACATCACCAAGCTCTCGCCGATGAAAGGCTTCCAGCGCCTGTTCGGGGTGGAAGGCTGGATCAACCTGCTCAAGGGCCTCATCAAGATCGCCATTGTCGGCATCGCCATCTGGACCCAGCTCTGGCCGGAACGCGGAATGCTGGAAGCCATCATGTCCCAGTCGCCTGCCGCCATCGCGGGCGACATGAACCATCTTCTGTTCCGTGTACTGATCGTCTCGGTGGCGGCGCTGGGGGTGATCGGCGGCGCGGATTATTTCTTCCAGCGCATGCGTTTCATGAAGCGCAATCGCATGTCCAAGCAGGAACTCAAGGAAGAGTTCAAGCAGAATGAAGGCGATCCGCACATCAAGTCCAAGATCCGCCAGCTTCGCCAGGAACGCTCGCGCAAGCGCATGATGGCGCGGGTGCCCGAAGCGACGGTGGTCATCATGAACCCCACCCACTATGCCGTCGCGCTGCTGTATCAGTCGGGCAAGACCGCGGCCCCGATCTGCGTCGCCAAGGGCGTCGACTCCGTGGCGCTGCGCATCCGCGCGGTGGCCGAGGAAAACGACGTCCCGGTGGTGGAAAATCCGCCGCTGGCCCGCGCCCTGCACGCCACGGTGGAGATCGACGAGCCGGTGCCGCCCGAGCAGTACAAGGCGGTGGCGCAGGTGATCGGCTATGTGATGCGGCTGAAAGGCCAGCTTCCCAAGCGCTGATTCTCATTCCCGCCGCGCGCCCATCCCGGCTGGGGTGTCGCCAAGCCGCTGATCGTGCTTGCGATTTTGCGGTGGAAACCATTTGTTAATCGAATCTTGTACAGTGCGGGAAATGAACGCCTCCCGCACACTTCCCGGCCTTTCCTTCGGCGTGCCCGCCGGCGCGTGGCGCTGGGTGGCGCTGGGCTTTGCCTGTGTCGCGCTGGCGTCGGCGGGACTGGCGTTGTCGTCCCCTGCTCTGGCCGGATGGGCGGGTTATTGGCTGCTGCTGGGCATCGGCGTCATGGCGGGGCTGTTCTTCTATGCGGCCTGGCCGCGTCCCGTTCTTTTCGCGTCCGATGCGCGCCGCGTGGCGGAAGCCGCGGCCAAGGCCAATGTCGCCTGGGCCATCACCGGCGCGGATGGCGCGGTCATCGACTGCAATCCCGTCTACCGCCGCATGGCGGGCGCGCGGGACGGCGAAAGCGCGCCGCCGCCCGAACTGGCGCTGGTCGGCGAAGCCTCCGCCGCCGTGCTCTATCGGCTGGCGCGCGATGCCGGCGAAGGCCGCGCGCGCGAAGAGACATTCCCCGTGGTGCCGGGGCTGGAGATCGTCGCCGCCGTGCGGCCGATGGATGGCGGCATGGCTTGCTGGTGGTTCACGCCGCGCCTGGCGCCTTCCGGCGAAAGACAGCCCATCCTGCAAAAGGCCGCCGCCCCCGTGGCAGAGGCGCCGGTTCCCCCGCCGCCTCCGGTTGCCGCCGCCTCCAATTCGGTCGAGATCAGCGAACTGGTTCGTCACGCGCCCATGGGCGTCGCCTTCGCCGACGAGAAAGGCCTGATCGTGGAGACCAATGCCGCCTTCGCCCGGTTCTTCGGCGTGGACAACGCGGTGGGGCAAAAGCCCGTCGATCTGGTGGAAGACGCCGATCAGGCTGCCGTGGCGGCGCTGATCGCTAGGGCGTCCGAAGGCACAAGCGCCCGCGGCGCGACCCTGCTCAAGACGGGCAAGGGCACCGAGCGGATGGGCGAATTGTTCGCCAGCCCCACCCATGACGGCCGCACAATTCTGTATCTGGTCGATGTCTCCGAACAAAAGGCGCTGGAGACCAAATTCGCCCAGTCGCAAAAGATGCAGGCGGTCGGCCAGCTCGCGGGCGGCGTGGCGCATGACTTCAACAATCTGCTGACCGTCATCATCGGCAATTGCGAATTCCTGCTGATGCGCCATCAGGCGGGCGACCCCTCCTTCAAGGAGATCAACGAGGTCCACCAGAACGCGCTGCGCGCCGCCACCCTGGTCGGCCAGCTTCTGGCCTTCAGCCGCAAGCAGACCATGCAGCCCAAGGTGCTGGCCCTGTCGGATGTGGTGGGGGAACTGGCCCAGATGCTGCGCCGCCTGCTGCGCGAGGGCATCACCCTGAAGGTGGAGCGAGGGGCCGATCTGTGGCCGGTCCATGCCGACGAGGCGCAGCTTTCCAACGCCATCATCAATCTGGTGGTCAATGCGCGCGACGCCATGCCGGGCGGCGGCACCGTCACCATCCGCACCGCCAACGAGACCACGGCGCAGGCCAGCGCGCTGGGCACCGGCGTCATGCCCGCAGGCGATTATGTGCGGCTGGAAGTGGCCGATACCGGCATCGGGATGTCCAAGGAAATCCAGACCAAGATTTTCGATCCCTTCTTCACCACCAAGCCGGTGGGCCAGGGCACGGGCCTTGGCCTTGCCACCGTCTATGGCATCGTCAAGCAGAGCGGCGGCTATATCACGGTGGATTCCGAAGTAGGCCGCGGCACCGCCTTCAACATCTACCTGCCGCGCCTCCGGGTCGAACCGGGTGCGGCGGCGCAGGCCGCGGAGCCTGTGCCCGCCCAGCGCGATGTCACCGGCCAGGATACGATCCTGCTGGTGGAGGATGAGGACGCGGTGCGCAGCTTCGCGGCGCGTGCACTGCGGATGCGCGGTTATAACGTGCTGGAGGCGAGCGGCGGCGAAGAGGCGCTGGAGATCGTGCGCGACGGCGCGCATCATATCGACCTGCTCATCTCCGACGTGGTGATGCCCAACATGGACGGCCCCACCCTGGTGCGGCATGTGAAGGGCCTGAAGCCAGGCATGCCGGTGATCTTCATGTCCGGCTATGCGGAAGAAGCCTTCCGCCGCAATGACGAAAAGGCAGAGAATCTGCACTTCCTGCCCAAGCCCTTCGGCCTGAAACAGTTGGCGGCCAAGGTGAAGGAAGTCCTCTCCGGCAATCCCCCGCCCCGGCGAATCGGATAGGTCGGCTGGTTGCTGCGCTATCCGGCCGCTCGCTTGGGGTCGCGGCGTTCATCGCTTTCGCAGGTCCACCGGACGTGCTCATCCGCTGCTCGGGCCGCGCCTCACCTTCGACAAGTTCAGGATGAGGATTTAAACTCATTCCTCATGCTGAGCTTGTCGAAGCATGAGAGACGCACACTCATTCGGACATCGCATTGGACATCCCCGTCGTCGACATCGCGCCCTTTCTGTCCGGCCATGACCGGACCATCGCCCGGCATTGGGATGCGGCGATGCGCGAATTCGGTTTCGCCATTATCGCCGGTCATGGAATTCCCGAGCCGCTGCTGAATGGCGTCTATGCGCAGGCCGATTCCTTCTTTGCGCGACCGGTGCCCGAGAAGATGGAAACCTGTTTCGGCGACATGCTGTCGGGTCAGGGCTATCTGCCATTAGGCAACGAGACGGTGGGAAAGGCCCGCGACGCCGGATCGCTACCCGATCTGTGCGAGAGCCTCACCTTCTCCGGCACCCCGGGCGCGCGCGCCAATCTGTGGCCCGACATGCCGGGTTTCCGCGAAACAATCGAAGCCTATATGCGCGCGGCGGAAGGATTGGCGCATGGGTTGATGCGCCTGTCGTCCGCCGCGCTGGACCTGCCGGACGGATATTTCGATCCCTTCTTCACGCGCATGACTAGCGACCTGCGCTGCGTGCTCTATCCCGACCAGCCGGACGCGCCACAGGATGGCCAGTTGCGCTATGGCCCGCACACCGATTTTTCCGGCTTCACCATCCTCAGGCAGGATGATGCGCCTGGCGGCCTGGAAGTGCAGACGCAGGGCGGCTGGATTCCCGTGCGTCCCATTCCCGGCACGCTGGTCATCAACGCAGGCGATCTGATCCAGCGCTGGACCAACGACCGCTGGATTTCCAACATCCATCGTGTCGTTAACCCCCTCCGCCCTTCGCACGCGACGGCCGCAAGCGGCCTGCGTGCTACGGGCACCTCCCCCGCCAATGCTTCGCTTGCGGGGGAGGATGGGCATGGCCAAGCGGAAGCAAACAGTACGCGGCGTCTGTCCATCGTGCTGTTCACCGGCCCCAATCTCGATGCCGTGATCGAGACCTTGCCAACCTGCGGCCCGTCGAAATATCCGCCCATCGTCACCGGCGATCATGTCGCGCAGCGCGTCGCCGCCACTTATGGCAATCTGGCGAAGAGGGACACATGAAACACATTCTCGCCGCCGCGCTTCTGCTGACCGCCACGCCCGCGCTGGCCGATGCCGCCAGCGAGGCCAAGGTCGGCGCGGTGATGGAAAAGCTGCGCGGTGACCAGGCGGCGCTGCGCGTGTTCCTCACCCAGATGCCCAAGGGCGGCGACCTGCACAATCATCTCGACGGTTCGGTCTGGGCCGAGGATTTCCTCGCCTGGGCCGATGCGGACGGCTATTGCATCGACAAGACCAGCCACACGCTCACCCCGCCGCCCTGCACAATTGCACAGGTGGAAGCGCGCGGCCTGATGAACCGCGATCCCAAATTCTACGCCGCCACCATCGACGCGTTGTCGATGCGCAATTTCTTCCCCGGCACCGGCACGGGCGAAACCAGCGGCCATGACCATACCTTCGTCGCCTTCCCCCGCTTCGGCGCAATGATGACGGGCCATCTGGGTGACGCGCTGGCTGTGACGCGGCAACAGGCGGCAGCGGACAATGTGCAATATGTGGAACAGATCACCGGCCCCGCCGGAGCCTTCTCGCCCGCGCTGCTGGGCGCCATCTCGCGTTTCGATCCGCAGGATTTCGACGCGGATTTCCGTCAGGTCGAAGCGCAGCTTCCTGGTCTGATACGCGCCGCGCGCGCCGAATATGACGCGGCGGAAAAGGCGATGCGCGCGAAACTCAAATGCGACACGTCATCGCCCGATCCCGCCTGCGCCTTGAAAGTCCGCTATCTCTCTTTCGTGCTGCGCACCTTTCAGCCCGCCCAGGTCTTCGCCCAGACCGCGCTGGGCTTCGCGCTGGCCGACGCCGATCCGCGCTTTGTCGGCGTCAATCTCGTCGCGCCGGAAGATGATGCTGTGGCGCTGCGCGACTTCTCCCTGCACATGCGCATCTTCCAGTATTTCCATCGCAAATACCCGAAGGTGAAAATCTCGCTCCATGCCGGCGAACTGACGCTCGGCCTGGTGCCGCCTTCGGCGCTGGGCTTCCACATCCGCGATTCCATCGAGATCGCGGGCGCCAGCCGGATCGGTCACGGCTATGAAATGACGTTCGAGCGCGATGCCGCGGGCCTGATGGCCGCCATGGCGAAGAACGGTGTCGCGGTGGAGATCAATCTCACCAGCAACGCGATCTCGCCCGGCGTGAAGGGGGCAGAGCATCCGCTGGCGATGCTGCGGCGGGCGGGCGTGCCCTTCTCTCTTTCCGCCGACGATGAAGGCGTGTTCCGAATCGACCTGACCAACGAATATGTGCGCGCCGCGCTGGAGCAGGGTTTGACTTACACTGATCTCAAAACGGCCGGGCGCAACGGCATCCGCTACAGCTTCCTGCCGCCCGCGGAAAAGACCGCCACCCTTGCCACGCTGGAACAGGCGTTCGATCGTTTCGAGGCGCGTGTCATCGCGGGACTGGTTATAAATTAAGCAAAATTTACCAGGATCGGCGCGCATTTATCCGATTGCCAGGCTGGTATGCCGAGCATAGTTTCCCGTTTCAACCGGGGGGTTGGCTGGAGCCTATGATGCCAAGATACCGTCCTTCGTTCGCCTGCATTTCGATTCTCGCCCTGTCCGGCTGCACGTCCGCCGACTGGGATCACGCCATGACCTATACCGGTCTTGCGGAGGAGCCCTCCGTCGCCGCCGCGCCCGTTCCGGCGCCCGCGCCCCGGCCCGTTGCCGCCGCCGCCGCGCCCGACACCGGATTCTGCCAGGCCGTGGCGAAACAGGATGCGGGCCAGGACGGATTCGACGCCGCCACCCAACAGCGGGTTTTCCAGCGTAGCTTCCAGCAATGCGTGGCGCTGTTCGGAACCGAGGCGCCGTCGCGCGGCTCACTGGCGGCGAATTGATTACTTCGCCACCGAAAACCTGAACTCCGTGACCTCGTGCAGCGGCTTCTTCGGCGTCACAAGGGCGCTAGGAAAATGCGGCACATTCGGCGCATTCGGAAAAGCCTGCGCCTCCAGCGCCACGGCGCTGTGCCCGCCGAAGCCGCGCGAGACGACAAAATCCTTGGTCGCGTAATTGGCGGTATAGACCTGTATGCCCGCCTGTGTGGTCCATTCCTCCAGCACGCGTCCCGACTTTGGATCTTCCAGCCGCGCCGCCAGCCGCATCGTGCCGGGCACGCCATTGATCGCGTAATTCTGGTCATAGCCCTTGGCCTGTACCAGCAGCGGATCGGGATCGTTGATGCGCGCGCCGATGGGCGTCGGCGTCCGGAAATCGAACGCCGAACCGGGCACGGGCCGCAATTCTCCGGTCGGCGTGTTGCTGGCATCGCCCGCCGTGATGTTATCCGCATTGATGGTCAGCAACTGGTCCAGCACCGTGCCGCTTCCCGCCATGTTGAAATAGGAATGATTGGTCAGGCTGATCACGGTGGGCTTGTCCGTGGTGGCGCGATAGTCGATGCGAAGCCGGTTGTTGTTCGTCAGCGTATAGGTCACCGTCACATTCACCGTGCCGGGGAATCCCATCGCGCCATCGGGATCGTTCAGCTTCAGGACCAGCCGCGGCTCCGCGCCATTCACCGGCGTCGCGTTCCACACGCGCTGGTCATAGGGCTTGCCGTCGCGCGTGACATGATAGGTAACACCGTCCAGCGCATAGGTCTGGTTCTTGATGCGATTGGCGAAGCGCCCGATCAGCGCGCCATAGCGTCCGCCCGCCTCGACATATTCGGCGGGGCTATCAAAACCCTGCACCACATTGGCCATCACGCCATCCCGGCCCGGCGCCTTCAGCGACACGATGATGCCGCCATAATTGGTGATGCGCGCCTCCACGCCCCTGGCATTTGTCAGGGTATAAAGACTTGCCTTCCCGCCATCGGGCGCGGCGCCCCAGTCCTGCACGGTGATTTTCGCCGTGGCGGGTGCTGCAAATGCGAAAAGAATGGCGGCTGCGGCAATTGGCTTTGCTGTTTTCATTATTGTTGCCTCCGCATGTCATCGTATCAATCCGATCCGGTTTGACAAACCGGCGGCGTCGTTGCGATGCTGTATACAGATCACAAAGACGCTGGGAGAAGCACCCGATGAAATTCACACCAATTTCGGCGCTGCTGACGGCTGCGCTGACCCTCAGCCTCGGCGTCGCCGCGTTCGGCCAGGCCAATGAGGACGAAGTCGCCGCCTCCATGGCGCATTATCCGCTCGCCGCCAAAAAGGGCGAGGATAGCAAGGCCATCGACAACGCACCGGCTGGCGCGGTGAACCAGGGCAAGTTCGACGACAAGAAATGGAAATACGGCACGGCCTGGAATCCGCCGCCGGGCTCCAAGATCTGGAATCCGGTGAAGCTGAAGATGATGGCGGGCGAGAAGGTGACCGGCGGCACGCTGTTCACCGCCACCGATCCGGAAATCTACTGCGCCTTCGCCAATGCCGGTTACGACTTTGTGTGGGTCGAGCATCAGCATGACGCGCGCGACTGGAAGACCACGGCGCGCATGTGGGCGATGTGCCCCAAGGCCAAGGCGGTGCCCGGCGTGCGCGTCGCCTACACCGACGAGCGCGAGGAACAGCATGCCCTGGATGCGGGCGCGATGGTGCTGGTGGTGCCGACCATCCGTTCTTACGAGGAAGCGATACTCGCCCGCAACTGGGCCTATTTCCCGCCCCTGGGGCGCCGCTCCAATGGTGGCGGCCAGGCGTTCCAGCTTTATGCCGATGTGCCGGGCGGCTATCGCGCCACCTTCAACGACAATCTGGTTCTGATCCTGATGATCGAGACGCTGGACGGCCTGAAGGATGCGGATCGCATTGCGAAAATCCCCGGCGTCACCGCGCTGTTCGCGGCGTCGGGCGATCTGGGCAATCATTCCGGCTACAAGCAGAACGATCCGGACTATGAGCGTGCGATCAACATCGTGCATGACGCGGCGATCAAGGCGGGCGTGCGTCTGTGCGGCCCGCTGGCCTGGCGCGACCGCGCCGACTTCACCTGCTTCCAGGCAGGCAGCGAAACCGGCGCCATCACCCGCGGCGTGCAGGCCGAACTGGGCAACCTCACCAACACCCAGGGCAAGCCGGAAGCCGGTCCCTGGGCGCCCGCGCGCCGCTGAACCGCGGTCCTGCGAAACAGAAAACGCCGCGCTGAAAGGCGCGGCGTTTTTGTTAGACCACGATGTCATGGCCCACTTTACGTGGGCCATCCAGGGCAACAGGCACAAACCTCACTGCTTGTGCGGTTCTGATCCGACACGCACTCACTGCGGCTTCGGAAACCGAAACTCCGTACTCTCGAAGAAAATCTCGCCCGGCCGCAGCGTGGTGCTCGGAAAGCTCGGAATGTTGGGCGAGTTGGCGAAATGCTGTGTCTCCAGGCAGAAGGCGCCGCGCTTCACATATTGCTCGCCCCCACGTCCCGGGATCGGCTTCTCATTGTTGGGCAGGTAAAGCTGCACGCCCGGCTGGGTGGTCCACACTTCCATCACCCGGCCCGACTCCGGCTCGCTCACCCGCGCGGCGCGGCGCAACGTGCCAGCCTTGCCCCGCACGATGAAGTTGATGTCATAGCCCGGCGTCGCCACGATGGCCGGATCGGGACCGTTGATATCCTTGCCGATCGCCTTGGGCTGGCGGAAATCAAAGCCGGTGCCCGCCACCTTCGCGATCTCGCCGGTCGCCATGTGGTTGGCATCGGTGGGCGTCATCTCGTCAGCGAAGATTTGCAAAGTGTGCCCCAGCACATCGCCATTCCCCGCGCCGCGCAGATTGAAATAGGAATGATTGGTCGGGTTCAGCACTGTCGGCTTGTCCGTGGTGGCGCGGTAATCGACGCGCAGCGTGTTGTCCGCCTTCAGCGTGTAGATGACGGTGAAATCCAGCTTGCCGGGAAACCCCTGATCTCCATCGGGCGAGACCAGATGCAGGATCAGGCTGGGCTCGGGCCCATCCATCGGCGTGGCGCTATAGACATGATAGGAAAACCCAACCGGCCCGCCATGAATGTTGTTGGGACCGGCATTGGCCTTCAGCTGATAGGTGTTGCCATCCAGGGTGAATTTCGCCCCGCCGATGCGGTTGGCGAAACGCCCGATGATCGAGCCGTAAGTGGTGCCCTTGGTATAGGCCGTCACATTGTCATAGCCCAGATTCACATTGGCGTTGACGCCGTTGCGGTCCGGCACATTCAGATCGACCAGGAACGCGCCGTAATTGGTGATGCGGGCGCTCATGCCGCGCGCATTGCTCAAGGTGTAGATATCCACCTTCTGGCCGGCAGCCTCGCCCCAGGGCGCTTTCTCGATTTTCGCCATCGCCGGGGAAACAAGCCCCGGCGCGGCCAGCAGCAAGGATGCGCCCAGCAGCGCAGCACGATTCATCATGGATAAGCCTCCCGTATTTTCGGGAATCCTATCTTAGGGCTTTCTGTTTGTCGCGCGGCCCGGGCGCGGACGCGCCCCCCTTTGTCGAAGGCGCGCTTTGCGCGCATGGCGCAAAACCGTTCCGGCCGCTTCGCGGCCTGAACACTTTTGCTGGCCGTCGCTCCTAATCATACGCCCGTGCGAACAGCCCGCCGATGGTGGAGGCCGCAAGCATGTGCCCCTTCGCCGCCGCCAGGAATGCATCGCGGGTCAGGCCGGGTTGCAGATTGGGCTCCAGATCCAGCGCGACCACCGTGATGGTGTAGTGATGCTGGCCATCGCCGCGCGGCGGGCAGGGGCCCAGATAATTCGCATTGCCGCGCGTGCCGGCGCCGCCGGTGAAGCCCTTGCCCGCAGTCGCATCGCCTTCCGCCAGCGCGCGCGTGGTCGAAGGAATATTGTACGCCACCCAATGCGACACGCCTGCGCCCGCCTGGCCGTCGATGTCATACATCAGGATGGCGAAGCTTTTGGTGCCCTCCGGCACATTGCTCCAGCCCAGTTGCGGCGAAACATTCTGGCCGGGGCAGGGGCAGATCTCGGTCGAACCCGGCTTGCAGGGACGCTTGGGATCGTCCGCGCCGAAGCGGAAGGGGATGCGCGCGCCATCGGTGATCGAGGTCGATGTCACGGTGAAATAGCTGGCCGCGAAAGCATTGGGCGCCGCCACGATAAGCGCCGCGCTCAGGGCCAGGCTCAGTTTGCGCATCGGTATCCCTCTCACAAATCGGCGCGCACTCTGCCACGCGCCGCGCCGATTTCAAGGCGCGCGGCCCGATAGGCCAAAAACAGAAACGGCGCCCACCGGGCGCCGCTGCATGATCGAAATGTCCTGTTATCAGGCCCGCTTCGCGGCCTTGCGTCGGCGGCTGGCGAAAGCGCCCGCACCCAGCAGGCCCATGCCCAAGGTGGCAACGGCGGCGGGCTCAGGCACGCGCACCACCGTCGAGCCGACGATCTGCGTGACCTTGAAATTGTCGGTGACGCGCAGCGGCGTCAGGCTGGCGGCGACGATCAGATAGCTGATCGGCGCGTTGCTGGTAACCGAAATGGTCCGCGTGCCATTCACGTCTTCCAGGAACGGACCGCTGAAATTCATGCTCTGGAAGCCGCCATTCTTCAGCTGATTGACGGTCTTCTGATAGAAGGACTGGAGGCTGGTGATGTTCAGCGACGGATCGGGCGTGCCGTACAACACCGTCGCATTCATGTCCTGCGTGGTGCCCCATGACGTGAGCGTGATGTCGAACGTGTTGTAATTGGTGCCGGCGGGAAGCTGGAAGATGACGAAGTCCCAGCCCTTGCTGTTGTCCACCGCATGTTCCGGCGAATTCAAATTCTCGACGCCCAGGCCGTAACCCGCGCCGTAATAGCCGAGGAAATCCTTCTGCAGCGCCGTATTCAGGGGGTCATTAGCCGTGGTGACGGTTTGATTGACCCACCTGAAGCCGTTCCACACGCGCTTCGTCGTCGAGGTGCTCGGCGCGATGTGATAGGCCTCGGCGTTGAGCGAGACATTGTTCTTCAACTGGTTGTTCTGATAGCCCTTGAAGCTGTAGACATTACCGTTGGTGACGCTGCTGCTGCCGTCGCCGATGCAGTTGGAGCCGGTACCGGTTGTCTGGGTGCAGTTCGTGGTGAGCTTCCAGGTGGTCGTCGGCGTCGCGCCCGCAGGTACGGCGATGGCCAGCGCGGCGAACACTCCGCCCGCCACTGCCGTCCGCACCAATGTCGAGATCGACTGCATATTCAAAAAAACACCCCAACCAAATTTATGAACCCAACATACCGCAACCTGTAGTCCAGCGCCAGAAAAGAAGATAGTTAACAGCGACGCAGATATGTCGCGGCAACAGTTGAGTTAATTGCATAATTTACAGGCGCGGTGGTGAACGGCGATCCAGTTTCCGGTGCTGAAAAGTTCCATGAAAGCAGCGCGTGGAAACACCTGCGCGCGACGCGTGGCTCGCAAAGGTCAGCGCCCTCTCGCCCGCCGATTCCCTCGGACATCAGCAAGCACAGGAATCGATACGTCTCCCGGTGGAGGGCTTTTTCCTCTTCGCCATCCGGTACAAGCCAGAAATAACATAAAATTTTCGTATAATATGGGAACGTATTGAGAACGATATATGGTATTCTCCAGCATATACAGCCCATTGGCCTGTGGCTTGTCAGCAAGAACAAAACGTGTACTTCTACTGTCTCACCGCGCTGCCGGATTCGCTTGGGGATTTGCAGGCGCTGTGAAATAAACGGGAGACAGGCGATGACACAGGCGGCTTTGCGGGTAGTGGGCAATTCGGAAAATGCGGATCGCAAGCGGGCGCTGGAAGCCGCGCTGAGCCAGATCGACCGGGCTTTCGGCAAGGGCTCGGTGATGAAGCTGGGCAGCAAGGATCTGGGCGTCGCGACGGATGCGGTTTCAACCGGAAGTTTGGGTCTGGACATCGCCCTGGGCATTGGCGGCCTGCCGCGCGGCCGGGTGATCGAGATTTACGGGCCGGAATCCTCCGGCAAGACCACCCTGGCCCTGCATGTCGTGGCCGAAGTGCAGAAAAAGGGCGGCATCGCCGCCTATGTCGATGCCGAACACGCGCTCGACCCCGTCTACGCCAAGAAGCTGGGTGTCGATATCGACGAGATGCTGATCTCCCAGCCCGACACGGGCGAACAGGCGCTGGAGATCACCGACACGCTGGTGCGGTCCGGCGGGGTGGACATTGTGGTGGTCGATTCCGTCGCCGCCCTGACGCCCAAGGCCGAACTGGAAGGCGAAATGGGCGATCAGTTGCCCGGCCTGCAGGCCCGTCTGATGAGCCAGGCGCTGCGCAAGCTGACCGGCTCCATCTCCAAGTCCAACACCATCGTCATCTTCATCAACCAGATCCGCATGAAGATCGGCGTCATGTTCGGCAATCCGGAAACCACCACCGGCGGCAATGCGCTG
>JAFIHO010000189.1 GCA_017849395.1 Hyphomicrobiales bacterium | reverse complement strand
CGCCTGCCCCCGACAAAGTTCCATCCGTTACGCCCTGGATCTGAATACCCGCGCACGGCGTTTTACCCTAAGCCTGTCCAGCACAAGGGGCAGCGATGGAATCTTCCTTCCAGGTCATGGTGGCGCGGACCGAATTCATCCGGTCGCGTCCCCTGTTGGGCCACGCGGTTGCCGTCCTTCTGGCATTCGGCGCGCTATGGGTGCGCTTCGCGTTGGGCAGCGCGCTCAACGGTTATCCCTTGATCACCTGGTTTCCGGCGGTCCTGCTGGCCGCCTTTCTGGGTGGCTTCTGGCCGGGCGTGACGGCATCGGTCCTGGGCGGCTTCCTGGCGCATCGCTATCTGATCGCACCCGATGCACCGATCAATGCGCTGTGGCCTGTCGGCGTGGTCGCCATCCTGTTTTTCACCATCAATGTCTCGATCATTGTCGGCCTCACCTCCGGGATGCTGGACGCGCTGAAGCGTTTCCGGCAGAGCGAGAGCGCTCTTCAGTCCCTCAACAGCGAACTGGAACGCCGCGTGGCGGAGCGAACCAAAGCGCTTCATGCCGAAATGACCGAACGCAACCGCGCGGAAACGGCGTTGCGGCATCTGCAGAAGATGGAAGCCATCGGGCAGTTGACCGGCGGCGTAGCGCATGACTTCAACAACATGCTGAGCATCGTCATCGGCTCGCTCGACATGGCGCGGCGGCGTCTGACCGGCAGCGAGCTCCCACAACTGCCGAAGCTGCTGGAGAATGCCGCCGAAGGCGCGCGCCGCGCCGCCACCCTGACGGCGCGGCTGCTGGCCTTTTCCCGGCAGCAGCCGCTGGAACCGGCCCCGGTGGACATCAACAAGCTGGTCGCGGGCATGTCGGACATGCTGCGCCGGACCCTGGGCGAAATCATCGAAGTCGAGACCGTGCTGTCGGGAGGCTTGTGGCGCACCTTCGTCGATGCCGGAGAACTGGAGAATGCGCTGGTCAATCTGGCCGTCAATGCGCGCGACGCCATGCCGAATGGCGGCAGGCTGACCATCGAAACCGCCAATGCCGATCTGGATGACCGTTATGCCATGGCGTATGCGGATGTGACGCCGGGCCAATATGTGCTGGTCAGCATCACCGATACCGGCACCGGCATGAGCGCAGAGGTGATGGAGCGCGCCTTCGATCCCTTTTACACCACCAAGGATATCGGCAAGGGCACCGGCCTGGGACTGAGCCAGGTGTTCGGCTATGTGAAGCAGTCACGCGGGCATGTGAAGCTCTATTCCGAACCCGGCCAGGGCACGACGGTGAAGCTGTATTTGCCGCGCTTCCGTGGAACGGACGCGCCGAAACCGGTGCCGCAAGCACCGGCGATGCAGGGCGGATCGCGCGACATCACGGTTCTGGTGGTGGAGGACGACGCGCAGGTGCGTGAGATGACGGCCGCATCGGTGCATGAACTGGGCTATAATGTGCTGGTCGCGAACGATGGCGCGCACGCCCTGGCGCTGCTGAAAGCGGAAGCCATCGACATCCTGTTCACCGATGTGGTGATGCCGGGTCTGTCGGGCAAGGAACTGGCCGACCGCGCATGGCAGGAAAGACCTGCGCTGAAAGTGTTGTTCACCACCGGCTATACCCGCAATGCCATCGTTCATAACGGCGTGCTGGATCAGGGTGTGGCGCTGCTGACCAAGCCCTTCACTCTGCCCCAGCTTGCGGCAAAGCTGAACGAGATGTGCGGGGGCTAGAGATTCGAACTCTGGATCGCGTCGACCATCGCGTCCGTGACTTGCCTGGTGGTCGCCGTGCCGCCCACATCGGGCGTCAGGATTCCCGCTGCCGTGACCCGTTCGATGGCGCGCATGAGGCGCTGGGCGGCGTCCTTTTCACCCAGATGATCCAGCATCTGCGCACCAGTCCAGAAGGTTGCGACAGGGTTGGCGATACCCTTGCCGGTGATGTCGAAGGCCGAACCATGGATCGGCTCGAACATGGAGGGGAAATGGCCTTCCGGATTGATGTTGGCAGTCGGTGCGACGCCAAGACTTCCCGCCAGCGCGCCCGCCAGATCGGACAGGATGTCGGCATGGAGATTGGTGCCTACAAAGGTGTCCAGGCTTTGAGGCTTGAGCGTCATGCGCACCGTCATCGCATCGACCAGCATCTTGTCCCAGGTGACGTCCGGAAATTCCTTTGCCACTTCGGCGGCGATTTCGTCCCACATCACAAGACCGAAACGCTGTGCGTTGGATTTTGTGACGACGGTCAGCAGCTTGCGCGGCCGCGACTGCGCGATGCGGAAGGCGAAACGCATGATGCGGGTGACGCCCGCGCGGGTGAAGATGGAAACCTCGGTGGCGACTTCTTCCGGCAGGCCCTTATGGGCGCGGCCGCCATTGCCGGAATATTCGCCTTCGGAATTTTCCCGTACGATCACCCAGTCCAGATCACCCGGTCCGGCATTGCGCAGCGGCGAGGCGATGCCGGGAAGAATGCGGGTGGGACGCACATTGGCGTATTGGTCGAAGCCCTGGCAGATCGGCAGGCGCAGGCCCCACAGCGTAATGTGATCGGGGACGTCCGGCGCGCCGACCGCGCCGAAATAAATGGCGTTGAACGGCTTCAACTGCGCCAGCCCGTCGGCGGGCATCATCACGCCATGCTTCTTGTAATAATCCGAACCCCAGTCGAAATGTTGGACGTTGAATTTCACGTCGCCCAGCCGTTTCTCGAGAGCGGCCAACACGGTAAGGCCCGCATCGATCACTTCGGGACCGATGCCGTCGGCGGGAATGGCGGCGATGCTATACTCGCGCATGGGAAATGTCCTTGGAATTCAAAGCTGATTACTGGCCGCGCTGCGCCTGGGCAAGCGCGTATTTTTTCATCCAAACGCCCAGGAGCAGAATCAGGACCGCCGAAAGGATAAGTGTCGCGCCGGAAAAATAGAGGCCGCCCGCATAGCTGCCCGTCAGGTCCTTCAGATAGCCGACCATGTAGGGCCCGACAAAACCGCCGATATTGCCCACCGAATTGATGGCGGCGATGCCGGTGGCGGCGGCGGGACCGGAGAGGAACAGGGTCGGAATGCTCCAGATGGGCCCCTTTGTGGCGTTGATGCCAACCTGCACCAGGGTCAGCGCCAGCAGCGCGCCCGCCACCGATCCGGCCACGCCGCCATAGAACAGTCCCGCCGCCGAGATCAGGCAGGCGATGGCGGTGTGCCAATAGCGTTCGCCGGTGCGGTCCGAATTCCAGCCCCACACAATCATCACCACGATCGCCACCGCGCCGGGGATCAGGTTCAGCCAGCCAATCTCGATGATCGACAGGCCGAATTGCTGCAGGAACAGCGGTCCCCAGATGCCGACGACATAAAGCCCCGCAGCGGTGCCGAAATAGGCAAAGCAGAGCAGCAGCACGCGCCAGTCTGACAGGCCTTTCCAGATACTGTGGTGGGCACGTGGCGCGGTATCGGCTTCCTCCTGGCGCAAGGTCTCGACCAGCCATGCGCGCTCATCATCCGGCAGCCAGCGCGCATGTTCGGGCTTGTCTGTCAGCGCGACCAGCACCACCAGGCCCAGCACCAGCGCGGGCAGCGCCTCCAGCAGGAACATCCACTGCCAGCCTTGCAGGCCCCACAGGCCGTGCAACTGCATCAGCCAGGCCGATACGGGCGAACCCAGCGCCAGCGACATGGGTGCGGCCGCCATGAAAATGCCGATCATCGCGGCGCGCTTGCGGGCGGGGAACCAATAGCTGAGATACAGGATGATGCCCGGGAAGAATCCCGCCTCGGCCATGCCCAGCAGGAAGCGTACGATATAGAAACTGAGCGGTGTCGTGACGAACGCATTGGCGGCGGAGAAGATGCTCCAGGTGATCATGATGCGCGCGATCCACACCCGCGCGCCCAGCTTGCGCAGCATCAGGTTGGACGGCACCTCCAGCAGGAAATAGCCCAGGAAGAACAGCCCGCCACCGAACCCGAACACTTCGCTGGAATAGCCCAGGTCGCGGTTCATGGTCAGGCCGGCAAAGCCGATATTCACCCGGTCCAGAAAGGACACGAAGTAAAGCAGCATCAGAAAGGGTATGAGGCGCCAGGCCGCCCGCGATACGGCGCGACGCCCGATCTCCTCCGCGTTCGCGGCCGCGATACTCATTTTTCCATCCCCAACATGTGCTTTGAATCTGTTTTGCGGCCAGTATGGCGGACGGCGCGCCGGAGCGCAAAAAGACGGGCGGCCCTTCGCCACGCATGAAACACCTTATTCCCGGCCCCGATTCCCGTTACAGTGTGGTCAAAGCAATATCTCAGGGGCAGGTGCGTTCCATGAAGAAACCGGTTCTGGCGGTCAGCCTTCTTTTGTCTGTGGCGATTGTGCTGCCCGGCGCGGCCGCGCCCGGAACACCCGGCATAGGCGACTGGTCCGCCTATGGCCATGACGAAGGCGGCGTGCGCTTTTCGCCCCTGACCCAGATCACGCCCGCCAATGTGAGCGGCCTGAAGCCTGCCTGGGTCTATCACATGAACCCGGCACATGGTCAGCCCGCCGATCCGACAAAGCCCCTGCCCTGGTCGGAGCAGACGCCGCTGGTTGTGAAGGGTGTGATGTATCTGGGTGTTCCTTATGGCCGCGTCGTCGCGCTGGACGCCGATACGGGGAAAGAAATCTGGGTCTATGAACTGCCGCCGGGCAATCAGCCCGCGACGCGCGGCCTGGCCTATTGGCCCGGCACCAACAGCCAGCCCGCGCAGATCATGGTGGGCACGCAACTGGGCGGCAAGCTGATCGCGCTGAACGCCAAAACCGGCAAGCCGGTGGAAGGCTTCGCGGATCACGGCATTCTGGATCTGAAGACTCCCGATGTGATGAACGGATTCCCGCCCGCGGGCACGACGCTGGACATGGTCGCGCCGCCTAGCATCTACAAGAATCTGGTGATCCTGAATTCCCGCGTGCAGGAGCAGCCGATCAAGGGGGCGTCAGGCAATGTGCGCGCCTTCGATGTGCGTACCGGCAAGCTGGTCTGGACCTTCAAGACCATTCCCGGACCCGGCGAGAAGTTCCACGAGACCTGGGAAGGTGACAGCTGGGTGAAGCGTTCCGGCGTGAATATCTGGAACATGCTGACGGTGGATGAGAAGCGCGGCATCGCCTATCTGCCCATCGGCGCGCCCGCGATCGACCGTTTCGGGGGCGACCGGCACGGCACGAACCTGTTCAGCGACTCGCTGGTGGCGGTGGATGCCAATACGGGCAAATATCTGTGGCACTTCCAGGTCACCCATCATGACATCTGGGACTATGACCTGCACACGCCGCCGACACTGTTGGAAGTGAAGCGCGACGGGAAAACCATTCCCGCCGTGGCGGTGATGAACAAGATGGCGTTCCTGTTCATCCTGAACCGCGTGACGGGCGAGCCCTTGTATGAAGTGAAGGAAGAGCCGGTCCCGACCGCGACCAATGTGCCGAACGAGCAGCCCTGGCCGACACAGCCCGTGCCGGTGAAGCCGCCGCCGCTGACGCGCCAGAGCTTCGCGCTGAATGAGGTCGTCACGGTCAACAAGGAAGCGCATGATTTCTGCCAGGCCTGGATCGAGCGCGACAATATACTGCCCAGCGTCCGCTACGAGCCGCTGAAGGCTAATCAGTACATGGTCAATATTCCCGCCGCGCAGGGCGGGCCGGAATGGGCGGGCGGTGCGTTCGATCCCAAGCGCGGCATCTATGTCGTGAACACCAACGACATGGGCTATGTGATCCGCATGGTGGAACGGCCCGATGGCGCCTGGGGGCCGCAGAACCGGCATTTCTCGACCGACACCGCGAACACCTATCTTTGCCAGCAGCCGCCATGGGGCGACCTGACCGCCATCAACGTCAACACGGGCGACATCGTGTGGCGCCAGAATTTCGGCATCACCGAAAGCCTGCCGGAAGGCCAGCAGAATACCGGCCGTCCCAACACCGGCGGGCCGATCCTGACGGCCAGCGGGTTGATCTTCATCGGCGCCACCGATGACCGGCGCTTCCGCGCCTATGACACCATGACTGGCAAGGAATTGTGGACCTATACGCTGGACTATGCGGGCCATGCCACGCCGATCACCTATCGCGGCAAGGGCGGCAAGCAGTATGTCGCCATCACTGCGACCGGCGGAACGACCATCGGCACCAAGGCCGGCGGCGACAGCGTGATGGTGTTCGCGCTGCCGTAAAAATACGGAGATTGCGATGCGGGCATGGATTGCGGCATGCGTTCTGGCGCTATGTACCGCTCCGGTCGAAGCGAAGATCGTTAGCGAAGCCTGGGGCGCGATGCCCGATGGCGAGAAGGTGACGCTTTACACCCTGACCAATGCGCGCGGGGTAGAGGCGCGCATCGCGACCTATGGCGGTGTGCTGGTGTCGTTGAAGATGCCGGACCGCGACGGCAAGTTTGGTGAGGTGGTTCAGG
>JAFIHO010000188.1 GCA_017849395.1 Hyphomicrobiales bacterium | reverse complement strand
CTGCGATCCAGCCCAGTTCGGCGCGGACATCGTTCTTCTTCAGCAGAACATCGATGGTGACGATGCTGGCCAGCAGGATGTAGAGGGCGGCAATCAGCCCTTCCATGACGGGCGAGAACCAGTTGATCCCGAACATGCCGTCCCGCCCTTAGGTCCTAGGATTGGTCCCGGCCAAGCCGGTCGGGACCCCGAAAATATCGTGAAGCAAAGCGTGAGGCGTTTCTGGCTTGAAACCGCCTGTCCTGTCATTAGTTTTGAGTATATCGTTTTCCCACAACCGCCACTTCCGGCGGTAACGCAAGGACAAAGGCATGGGTTCCGGCAGTTCGCCCGGCAGCGCATCCCAGGCGCTGGACGGCATGCGGGTGGTAAGCTGGAATCTGCTGCGCCGCATCGGCGCCAACGTCCATGATGTCGCCAAGCTGATCCGCAGCTATCATCCCGACCTTGTCCTGTTGCAGGAAGCGACCGAGGATGTGACGGCGCTGCCCTCGCTGGTGGGCGGCCATTTCTTCCGCCATCCCATGCATGAGCGTATCTATGGCCTGGCGGCCTGGAGCCCGCATCCCTTTCCCCCCTCCACCACGCTGCGTCTGCCCTATTCGGTGCTGCCCGGCCGGGTGCCGCCCCGGGTGGCGCAGATCGTGAAATTCCGCGGCGTCTCCTTCGCCAATGTGCATCTGTCGCACGGCCAGTTTCTCAACCGCTGGCAGTTGCTGCATATCGCCAGTTCGCTGGACGGCCCGGCGGCGATCATCGGCGATTTCAATGCGGTGGGCCCTATCCGGCTGGACGGCTTCAAGGATATCGGCCCGCGCCGCCGCACCCACAAATCCGGCAAGATCATACCTGTGCGGCTGGATCGCTGCATGGCGCGCAATCTCACCAGCGCCGCGACCGAAGTGCTGGACAAGGGGCCTTCCGACCATCATCCCATCGTGCTGGACCTGGCGGCGGTGCCCATGGCCGAACTGGGTGAAGGCGGCATGCTGGCCGCGTTTTGAACCGGCTTACATTTTCCTAACCATGTTTTCGCGGTGTTTTTGTCGGGGGCGTGTAGCGTCGCCTTAAGCCTCTCCTAAAGCTTACCCGCTAGGATTGCAGCCGGGGATAAGTTCTCGGCGCGGCGTGAAACGCTTTCAGTCCATAGGCGTGCTCCTTTCGGCCATCACCACGTTGCTGGTGGTGCTGCTGGTGGCCGTCTTCACGATTGCCGCCTATGGCGCGTTTCACCGCCAGCGTGAAACCGCGCATATTCTCGCGGTCGTGAACATCTCCCGCGACATCGCCTCGGCGCGCGAGGCGCTGCGCGTGGAGCTGGGCGTGATGGACACGGCGCTGGCCGAGCCGGAGCCGATGAGCGCGCAAACCGCCAACCGCATCGTCGCCCTGCATGGCCGGTCCGAGCAGGTGCTGGCCTCCGTGATCAACGGCTTGTGGACCAATGGCGGCCGCAAACTCACGCCTGGCCTCGCGGAAATCCGCAAGCGCCGCGCGAATTACAACCGCCTCCTGCCCGGCATCATCGCCGCTATCCGCCAGCCCCGCGAACAGCGCGACCAGGACCTGACCCACGATCCGCGCGACGCGGTCTATGACCTGGTGGAGGCCTTGGATGTCGAGGCCAACGCAATGTCCGGCGACATCGCCCGCACCGATCCCTTCATCAGCGAGATGATGCGGATCAGCGACATCGCCTGGCATGTGCGCGCCGATGCGGGCACCGACCGGCGTGTGATGGCTTCCGCAATGGCGCAGGGCCATGCACCATCCGTAAAGCAGTTGCTGGCTTTCGCACAAACCACCGGCCGGATCGACGCGCCCTGGACCTATATCCGCGAAGCCGCCCGCCACCCCGGCCTGCCGTCCCGGCTGAAAGCCGCGATCCGCAACGCGGACGAGATCTATTTCACGCGCTACCGGGCCTTGCGCCGGGATATTCTCACCCGGCTGGAACGCGGCGAACGGATATCCATCCCGGGACCGCGATGGCTGGCCATCTCCAATCCGGGGCTGGACAGCATCATGGCGGTGACCAAGACCGCGCTCGACCTGACCGAGGCGCATGCCGGGAAACAGGCGGCGCGCGCCACCCGCAACTTCTATTTCTCCATCGTGATGATGTTCCTGTCCATCGGACTGGCCTCCTTCACCACCCTCTATGTGATGTGGCGCATCATCGCGCCGTTGCGCCAGATCACCCGCACCATGACGACTCTGGCGGACGGCAATCTTCAGCATCCCATCCCCTTCGGCGAGCGGCAGGACGAGATCGGGCAGTTCGCCCATGCCCTGCGCATGTTCCGCGACGGCGCGCTGGAGCGCCAGCGCCTGGAAAACGAGTTGATGCGCAACCGGATCGCCAAGGAAACGGCGGAAAACTCCAACCGCATCAAATCGGAATTCCTGGCGAATATGAGCCACGAACTGCGCACGCCGCTCAATGCGGTGATCGGCTTTTCCGACATGATGCTGCACAAGACATGGGGACCGCTGGGCGCGCACTATGAGGAATACGCCCATCTCATCAATGAATCCGGCAACCATCTGCTCAATCTTGTGTCGGACATTCTGGACCTCGCCAAGATCGAGGCGGGCAAATTCGCCATCGACCCGCAGCGCGTCGATATCTGCAAGATCGTCCGGCTCTGCATGCAGTTGACCCGCCGCCGGGCCGACGATCAGGGTGTCGCGCTCACGGCCGACCTTCCCGAAATCGCGCCGGCCTTCACCGCCGATCCGCGCGCCTGCAAGCAGATCTTGCTCAATCTTCTCTCCAATGCCGTGAAATTCACCCGGCATGGCGGGGAGGTGCATGTCCGCGTCATTGTCGAAGGCGAACACCTGCGCATCGCGGTGCGCGACAATGGCATCGGCATTCCGGTCGATGCCCTGCCGCGCATCGGTCAGGCGTTCGAACAGGCTTCCAACGACCCCATGCTGGCGCGCGAAGGCACGGGGCTTGGCCTGGCGCTGGTGCGCGCGCTGGTGGGCCAGCATGGCGGCACGCTGCGCATCGAAAGCGAAGAGAATATGGGAACGACCGTGACGGTCGAACTGCCCCTGTCGCAGGCCGGACGGAAAGCCGCTTAACCGGGCGGAATAATCGCGCCGGGCTTGGCGACGACTTTCGACGCCAGCGACAGGCCCGCGCGCGCCGCCTCGGCGGGCGTCTTGCCCTGCAGGCGCGCGGCCAGATAGGCGCCGTTGAAGGAATCGCCCGCGCCGGAGGTATCCACCACCGTTTCGGCGGGCACGACGGGAAACACAGTGGCGCCGTTGCCGGTGCAGACCAGGCATCCCGCCTCATCGGCGGTCAGCGCGATCTCGGCCTTGGTCATGGCCCGCATCCGCCGCATCTGTTCGCCTGGATCGTCGATGCCGTACAGCATCTGCAAATCCTGGCGGCTGGGCAGCAGGATGGCCGCGATCTTCGCCATCGCCTCGAATGCGTCGCGCGCCGCATCCAGCGAGGACCACAGGGCAGGGCGGATATTGGGATCGAAGGCGACGCGCTGTTTCAGCCCGCCCAGAAAGGCGATGGCGTCGGCGCGGTCCTGCGCGCTCAGGATCGCCAGCGAGATTCCCGACACATAAACAATGTCCGCGCCGTCGAACAGGCTCGCGCCTGCCTGCGCCACCTGCCGGAACCATTGTTTCGCGGGCGACTCCCCGCGCCAGTAATGGAATTTGCGGTCGCCCTTCGCATCGGTCTCGATCAGATACAGCGCGGGCCGCGTTCCCGCGATGCTAAAGGCCAGCCGGTCGCTGACCCCTTCGCCGCGCCAGGCCTCGCGCATCGCCGCGCTCAGACTGTCGTCGCCGGTTGCGGTCAGGAACGCGACCTCGATATCCGGCGCGCTGCGCTTCAGATAGACGGCGGTGTTGAACGCATCGCCCGCGAAATTGCGGCGCAGGCGGCCATCCGCTTCGGGCCGCAATTCGACCATGCATTCGCCGATGGAGATGGCGAGCGTCATGCGTTTGCCAGCGCCACGGCTTCGCGCGATTGCGCCGTCACCTTGTCGAACGCGCCCGCCTCTGCCAGGTCGGACGGGATCATCCAGGAGCCGCCGGCGCAGATCACATTGGGCAGGCCCAGATAGTCGCGCAGGTTCTTTGGCGAAACGCCGCCGGTGGGACAGAAGCGAACCTGCGGAAACGGTCCCGCCAGCGCCTTCAGATACGGAACGCCGCCAAGGCTTTCGGCGGGAAAGAATTTGAACAGCGACAATCCGCAGGACAGGCCGCGGATGATGTCCGACTGCGTCGCCACGCCGGGCAGCAGCGGCACGCCATTATCCTTCGCCGCGCTCGCAAGTTCTTCGACGAAGCCGGGGCTGACAATGAATTTCGCGCCCGCCTTGGCGCTCGCCGCCAGTTGCTCGCGATTGACCGCGGTGCCCGCGCCCACGAACGCGCCTTCCACTTCCGCCGCGATCCGGCGCATCGCTTCCAGCGCGCTGTCGGTGCGCAGGGTGATTTCCAGGATGTTCAGCCCGCCCGCCACCAGCGCCCGGGCCAGCGGCACGGCATGGGCCACGTCCTTGATCACCATGACGGGCACGATGCGGGTGCGGCGCAGGCGTTCGGTGAATTCCATACCTGATCCCTGGGTGCTTGGCGGCGCGCAAAGAACCGCATTTTCGTTTTGGGTGCAACCACGCTATGAGTTTAACCATGCAGGCAGCGGCGTTGGACGGGGAATACGACTATATCATCGTGGGCGCGGGTTCGGCAGGCTGCGTGCTGGCCAACCGCCTGTCGGCCGACGCGCGGACCCGCGTGCTGCTGCTGGAGGCGGGCGGCCATGACGACTGGATCTGGTTCCATGTGCCGGTCGGCTATCTGTACCTGATCGGCAATCCGCGCAGCGACTGGATGCTGGAAACCGTGGCCGAACCGGGCCTTAACGGGCGTTCGCTCAATTACCCGCGCGGCAAGGCGCTGGGCGGCTCCTCCTCGATCAATGCCATGATCTCGATGCGGGGCCAGGCGGGCGATTACGATCACTGGCGGCAACTGGGTCTGACCGGCTGGGGCTGGGACGATGTAAAGCCGGTGTTCCGCAGGCTGGACAACCACTTCCTCGGCGATGGCGAACACCATTCCACCACGGGCGAATTGCGCGTCGACGCGCCCCGCGTGCGCTGGGACATACTGGACGCGGTCGCCGATGCGGCGGCGGAAATCGGCATTCCGAAAATTCCGGATTTCAACACCGGCGACAATGAAGGCGTCTCCTATTTCCATGTGAACCAGAAGCGCGGCCGCCGCTGGTCTGCGGCGCGGGGTTTTCTGAAACCCGTTCTGGCGCGCCGCAATCTGCGGCTTCAGACCGATGTGCTGGTGGAGCGCGTGACCTTCGATGGCCGCCGCGCCACCGGCATACGCTACCGCCAGGGCGGGCAGACCTTCGAAGCGCGCGCCAAGGGCGAAGTGATCCTGTCAGCGGGCGCCATCGGTTCAGTGGAAATCCTGCAACGCTCGGGCGTCGGCCCGGCGGAATGGCTGGCCGATCTCGGTATTCCGGTGTTGCACGGGCTGGAAGGCGTAGGCCGCAATCTTCAGGACCATTTGCAACTGCGCGCCATGTTCCGCGTCTCGGGCGTGAAAACGCTGAACGAGACCTATTATTCGCTGCTGGGCCGTCCGCTGATGGGGCTGGAATATGCGCTGCTGCGGCGCGGGCCGATGACCATGGCGGCGTCGCAGCTTGGCATCTTCACCCGCTCGGACCCGTCACAGCCGCGCGCCAATATCCAGTTCCATGTCCAGCCCCTGTCGCTGGACCGGTTCGGCACGCCGCTGCACCGCTTTCCCGCCATCACGGTCAGCCCGTGCAATCTGCGGCCTTCGTCGCGCGGCACGGTCCGGCTGTCGAGCGTCGATCCCCAAAGCAAGCCGCGCATCGCGCCCAATTATCTGTCCACGGACGAAGACCGCCGCATCGCCGCCGATTCCCTGCGTGTGACGCGCCGCCTGATGGCGCAGCCCGCGCTGGCGCATTACAGGCCCGAGGAATTCCGCCCCGGCCCCGCCGTGTCCGACACGACCGAGGATCTGGTGCGCGCGGCTGGCGATATCGGCACCACCATCTTCCATCCCGTCGGCACCGCCAAGATGGGGCTTGCCAGCGATCCGATGGCGGTGACGGACGAAAGATTGCGCGTGCGCGGGATCGGGGGCCTGCGGGTGATCGACGCCTCGGTGATGCCGACCATCACCTCGGGCAATACCAACACACCCACCATCATGATCGCGGAAAAAGGCGCGGCGATGGTGCTGGAGGACGGACGCTAGTCCTCGACGATCCGGCTTGCGCGCCGCGTGTCGGGCATCATGGTCACGGCAAGGAAGCCGACCGCCATGATCGCCGAGACATAGAAATAGAAGCCGCTTTCGATCCCCTGGCTCTTGAACCACAGCGCGACATATTCCGCCGTGCCGCCGAAAGTGGCGTTGGCCAGCGCATAAGGCAGCGCCACGCCCAGCGTGCGCACATGGGCGGGATAAAGCTCCGCCTTCACCACGGCGGCGACCGATGTGTAGCAGCCTTGCACCAGCAGAGCGCCCGCGATAATGAAGAAGGCCGTAGTCGCGGTGGTCGCTGTCGCCACCGATGTCATCACCGGCCAGGTGATAAGCGCGCCGATGCCGAACGCCACCAGCAGCATGTTCTTGCGCCCAACCTTGTCAGAGATCCAGCCCAGCAGCGGCTGGATCACCATGAAGAAGAACAGCGTCGCGGCGCTGATCTCGGACGATTCCTCGCGGGTGAAGGTGCCCGTGTTGGTGAGGAATTTCTGCATGTAGGTCGTGTAGACATAGAAGGCGAGCGAGCCGCCCGCCGTCAGTCCCAGGATCACGAAGGTCTCGCGCGGGAACTGCTTGAACAACATGCGCGTGCTGCCCAGCTCCACGCCCGACGCCTTGGCTTTCTCGAAGGACTCGGATTCCTCCATCCGGCTGCGCAGGTAATAGGCCAGCACCGCCAGCAGCGCGCCGACCACAAAGGGAACGCGCCAGCCCCATTCCGTCATCTGTTCGGGCG
>JAFIHO010000017.1 GCA_017849395.1 Hyphomicrobiales bacterium | reverse complement strand
TTTCGACGGCGATGGCCGCTTCGCCCGGCGGGGCGGCTTTTGCCAGCGCATCGCGCAGGGCGCGAGCCGCCTTGATGCCGTCGCGCAGATTGGCGAGATCGCGCGGCCCGCCGCGTTGTACCGACAGTCGCGCCAGGGCACGTGCGATATCCGGCGCGGCGCGCAGGGCGTCGCGGGTGCGGCGGCGCAACTCTTCGCTGGCGGCGAAGGCTTCCACCGAGTCATGCCGCGCGGCGATGGCGGCGGCATCGGTCAGGGGCGCGGCCAGGCGCGCCGCCAGCAGACGCGCGCCCGATGTGGTGACGGTGCGGTCAATCGTCGCCAGCAGGCTGCCGCTGCGCTGGCCGCTCAAGGTCTGGGTCAGTTCCAGATTGCGCCGCGTGGCCGCGTCGATACCCATGAAATGTTTGGGGCTGACCTTCGCCACCCGCTGGAGCGCGACCTTTGCGCCTTTCTGGGTCAGGTCGAGATAGGCGATCAGCGCGCCCGCCGCGGACAATTCGGCGCGGGAGAAGCCGCCCAGCCCGTCCAGCGAGGCGAGATTGTAATGCGCCTTCAGCGCGCGCTCGCCGCCTGCCGAGTCGAAGCGGCTGGAGGGCAGCGGCGAGAGCGCCGCGCCCAGTGACTTGAAGAGTGTTGTAAATTCTTCCTGAGCGAGCAGACCATCCGGCACCAGCAGTTCGCGCGGCGCCAGGCGGGCCAGTTCGGTGGCGATTTCGCTTTCCGAAACCTCGCCCACCGAAAAACTGCCGGTGGACATGTCGGCGGACGCCAGCGCGAAATTGCTGCCCGCGCGCCCCAGCGCGGCGAGAATGTTGGAGGCGCGCGCTTCCAGCAGCGCGTCTTCAGTGAGGGTGCCGGGCGTCACCAGCCGCACCACCTCGCGCCGCACCACCGATTTGCTGCCGCGCTTTTTTGCCTCGGCCGGGTCTTCGACCTGTTCGCAGACCGCGACGCGATAGCCGCTGCGGATCAGCTTCTCCAGATAGGACTCGGCGGCATGGACCGGAACGCCGCACATGGGGATGTCTTCGCCCAGATGCTTGCCGCGCTTGGTCAGGGCAATGTCCAGCGCCTCGGCGGCTTTTGCTGCGTCCGCGAAGAAGAGCTCGTAGAAATCGCCCATGCGGTAGAACAGCAGATAATCCGCATGGGCGGCCTTGATGGCGAGATATTGCGCCATCATCGGAGTCGCACCCTCGCCCGCCGGATCGGGCGAATCTGTATGCAGTTTCGTATCCATTTCGCTCATGCGAGCGAGCATAGCAGTCCTGCACTGCACTGCGCCCCTCTCTCACTTGCTGAGAAGGTGCAAGCAATGGTTATTCTGTGGATGCCTTTCCCGCTCCCAGAACAACAAGGACCAGAATGTCCCGCCCTTCCTTTACCGATGACGAAGCCCTTGCCTTTCACGCCGGATCCAAACCCGGAAAATTGGAGGTCGTGCCCACCAAGCCGATGGCGACCCAGCGCGACCTGAGCCTGGCCTATTCGCCGGGCGTCGCCGTGCCGGTGCTGCGCATCGCCGAGAATCCGGCGCTGGCTTACGACTATACAGCCAAGGGCAACATGGTCGCGGTCATTTCCAACGGCACCGCGATCCTGGGACTGGGCGATCTGGGGCCGCTCGCGTCCAAGCCGGTGATGGAAGGCAAGGCGGTGTTGTTCAAGCGCTTCGCCGATGTGAATTCCTTCGACCTGTGCATCGATACCAAGAATGTCGATGAGTTCATCGCCGCGGTGCGTTACCTGGGCCCCAGCTTTGGCGGCATCAACCTGGAGGACATCAAGGCGCCCGACTGTTTCATCATCGAGCAGCGGCTGCGCGAATTGATGGACATTCCGGTATTCCATGACGACCAGCATGGCACCGCCATCATCAGCGCGGCGGGCGTGATCAATGCCGCGCATCTGACCGGGCGCAAGCTGGAGAATATCAAGGTCGTCTGCAACGGCGCGGGCGCGGCGGGGATCGCCTGTATCGAACTGCTGAAGTCGATGGGTGTGAAAAGCGAGAACATCATCCTGTGCGACACCAAGGGCGTGGTCTATCGTGGCCGCACCGAAGGCATGAACCAGTGGAAGTCGGCCCATGCGGTGGAAACCAAGGCGCGCACGCTGGGCGATGCGATGGTGGGCTGCGATGTGTTCCTGGGATTGTCGGCCAAGGGCGCGCTGACGCCGGACATGGTCAAGAGCATGGCGCCTGCGCCCATCATCTTCGCCATGGCCAATCCCGATCCCGAGATCACGCCGGAAGATGCGAAGGCGGTGCGGTCCGATGCCATCGTCGCGACGGGACGCAGCGACTATCCCAACCAGGTCAATAATGTGCTGGGCTTTCCCTATATCTTCCGGGGCGCGCTGGATGTGCGCGCCACCACCATCAATGAGGAAATGAAGATCGCCGCCGCCGAAGCCATCGCGGCGCTGGCGCGCGAGGATGTGCCCGATGAAGTCGCGGCGGCCTATCGCGGCGCGCGGCCGGTTTATGGCCCCGAATATATCATTCCGTCGCCTTTCGATCCGCGCCTGATCAGCCATGTGTCCAGCGCGGTGGCGGCGGCGGCGATCAAGACCGGGGTCGCCAAGCGCGAGATCAAGGACCTGAACGCCTATGCCTATGAATTGTCGGCGCGGCTGGATCCCTCGGCGGGCCTGTTCCAGATGGTTACGACCGCGGTGCGCGCCAAGCCGAAGCGCGTCGTATTCGCCGAAGGCGAGGAGGAATCCGTCATTCGCGCCGCCGCCGCCTTCCAGAATTCCGGCCTGGGCAGGGCGCTGCTGATCGGCCGCCCCGATGTGATCAAGGCGGGGCTGACGCGCGCCGGGATCGACGAGCATCTGCGGGAAATCCGCGTGCCGCATTCGGCGCAGGAAGCGACGCCCTATATCGAAGACCTGTACAAGCGCATCCAGCGGCGCGGCGGGCTGTACCGCGATGCCGTGCGCATGGTGACCAACGACCGCAATATCTATGCCGCATCCATGCTGAAGGCAGGCGACGCCGACGCGATGGTGACGGGCGTGACACGCAACTATGCCAATGCGCTGGCCGATGTACGCAGCGTGCTGGACCCCCTGCCCGGACGCCGCCCCATCGGCATGCAGGTGATCTTCTCCAAAGGGCGGGTGGTGCTGGTGGCCGATACTTCGGTGACGGAGATGCCCACCGCCGACCAACTGGCCGACATCGCCATGCAGGCGGCCGCGACGGCGCAGCGTTTCGGCCTGACGCCGCGCGTGGCGCGGCTGGCTTCGTCCACCTTCGGCTTCCCGCGCTCGGAGCGCAGCGAGCGCATCATCGAGGCGGTGCAAATCCTGGAACAGCGCGGCGTTGATTTCGAGTATGACGGCGAATTCGCGGTGGATGTGGCGCTGAACAAGGACCGGCTGGGGCTGTATCCCTTCGCGCGCCTGACCGACACGGCCAACGTGCTGATCATGCCGGCGATCCACTCCGCCTCCATCTCCACCAAGCTGTTGCAGGAGATGGGTTCGGGTTCGGTTCTGGGACCGCTGCTGGTGGGACTGGAGAAATCGGTACAGATCGCACCCCTGGGCGCGCGCATGAGCGAGATCTACAATTCGGCGGTGATTGCGGCGTATGACATCAACCGATAATTTGGGTTGATGGATACAGACAAAGTCTCGGCCTTCATGGGCGGCATCTGGGATGACGACATCATCCCGGCGCTGACCAACTATATTCGCATCCCCAACAAGAGTCCGGCTTTCGATCCGGACTGGCAGGCACATGGCCATATGGACCGCGCCGTGGCGCTGTTTGAAGGCTGGGCGCGGGAGAAGCTGAAAGCGCTGCCGGGGTCGAAACTGGAAGTCGTGCGGTTGAAAGGCCGCACGCCGCTGATCTTGATCGAAGTGCCGGGCAGCGCGCCTGGGAACGTCCTGATGTACGGCCATCTGGACAAGCAGCCGGAGATGAAGGGCTGGGCGGAAGGCACCGGGCCGTGGACGCCGGTGTTGAAGGACAACAAGCTGTACGGCCGGGGCGGAGCGGACGATGGGTATGCGATGTTCGCTTCCATCGCGGCGCTGCTGGCGTTGAAGCAGCAGAACATCGCCCATGCCCGCATCGTCCTCGTGATCGAGGCGTCGGAAGAATCCGGCTCGCCCGACCTGCCTTTCTATATCGATCACCTGTCCAAGCGCATCGGCACACCGAATCTTGTCGTTTGTTTGGATTCGGGTTGCGGCAATTACGACCAGCTATGGCTCACCACTTCGCTGCGCGGGATGGTGATCGGCAATCTGACGGTGAGGGTATTGAATGAGGGTGTGCATTCCGGCGACGCCAGCGGGATTGTGCCCTCCTCCTTCCGCATCGCGCGCCAGCTTCTGTCGCGCATCGAGGATGAGACGACGGGCGAACTGAAGCTGAAGCCGCTGTTCGTGAAAGTGCCCGCCGAACGGGTGGCGCAGGCAAACGCCACCGCGAAAATCCTGAAGAACGAGGTCTGGAACAAGATGCCCTTCCCCCGGGACGTCAGGCCGATGGCGAAAACTAATCCGGAGCTGATCCTGAACCGTACATGGAGACCGCAGCTCGCCATCACCGCCGTCGATGGCTATCCGCTGCCGGAACAGGGTGGCAATGTGCTTCTGCCTTATACGACCTTGAAACTATCCCTGCGCCTGCCGCCAACCTGTGACGGCGAAACCGCGCGCAAGGCGGTGAAAGCCGCGCTGGAGAAGAATCCGCCCCAGGGCGCGCAGGTGACGTTCGATGCGCCGCGCGGTGAGAATGGCTGGAACGCGCCCAAACTTGCGCCCTGGCTGGAGAAGGCGCTGAACAAGGCGAGCAAGGCGGCGTTCGGCAAGCCGGTAGCCTTCATGGGCGAAGGCGGCTCCATCCCCTTCATGGCGATGCTGGGCAAGAAATTTCCCAACACCCAGTTCGTGGTGACGGGCGTGCTGGGGCCGCATTCCAATGCGCATGGCCCAAACGAATTCCTGCACATTCCCGCCGCCAGGAAGGTGTCGGCCAGCATTGCGTCCATCCTGGCCGATCACGCGTTACAAGGGTAATGGCGATGTTCTTTTCCCGCTCCGAGGAAAACAATTCCTACCGCCCGCTGCTGGCTTTCCTGCTGCTCACATTGGGTGTCGGGGCGCTGGGCAACATCGCGGTCGAACCAGCCATCCCCACCTGGTATGCGGGCCTGAACAAGCCGGACTTCAACCCGCCCAGCTGGGTGTTCGCGCCTGTGTGGACCACGCTTTATATCCTGATGGGCGTGGCGGGCTGGCGCGTGTGGCGCATCACGGGTTTGAAAAGCGTCGAGATGGCGTTTTTCCTGGTCCAACTGGCGTTGAATTGCGCCTGGAGCTTCATTTTCTTCGGCGCACAGCAGCTTGGCGCAGCGCTGGTGGAAATCGTCGTGATGTGGCTGGCGATCCTGGCGACCCTTGTTCTGTTCTGGCGGCGCGACCGGCTGGCCGGGCTTCTGTTTGTTCCCTATCTGGCCTGGGTCAGTTTCGCGACCGTGCTGACCCATGCGATCTGGCGGTTGAACGGTTAACTGGCGCCCCCTGGTCAGCCGGGGAAGCCGCACCGTAACGCGCGGCGCACGTATTACGCGGCGTCTGGTTCATTAAGCGCCTTGCCGAGTCGGAGCCCCCTCCCTATATACCCCCATGTACAAGCATGGGCATTCGCGCCATGCTGTTTTTGTCAAATATTTCAATGGGATGGACCGGAGGGCGCCTTAGGGGCCAGGAACCCATGCCCGTTTGAGAAGGAACGAAAATGGCTAAAGTCATCGGTATCGATCTGGGCACCACCAACAGCTGCGTCGCCGTCATGGAAGGCGCTGCGCCCCGGGTTATCGAGAATGCGGAAGTCGCCCGCACCACCCCGTCCATCGTCGCCTTTGCCCCGGATGGCGAGCGCCTGGTCGGCCAGCCCGCCAAGCGCCAGGGCGTCACCAATCCCGAACATACCTTTTTCGCCATCAAGCGGCTGATCGGCCGCCGCTTCGACGATCCGATGACCCAGAAGGACATCGGCATGGTGCCCTACAAGATCGTCAAGGCCGACAATGGCGATGCCTGGGTGCAGGGCCGCGAAGCCAAGAAATATTCCCCGTCCGAAGTGTCGGGCTTCATCCTGCAAAAGATGAAGGAAACCGCCGAGGCCCATCTGGGCGAGAAGGTAACCCAGGCGGTCATCACCGTGCCGGCCTATTTCAACGACGCCCAGCGTCAGGCCACCAAGGACGCGGGCAAGATCGCGGGCCTGGAAGTCCTGCGCATCATCAACGAGCCGACTGCTGCCGCGCTGGCCTATGGGCTGGACAAGAAGTCCAGCGGCACCATCGCCGTC
>JAFIHO010000187.1 GCA_017849395.1 Hyphomicrobiales bacterium | reverse complement strand
CGGCACGCAATCGAACATGAACGCCAATGAGGTGATCTCCAACCGCGCCATCGAGATGATGGGCGGGGTGATGGGCAGCAAGAAGCCCGTGCATCCCAATGATCACGTCAATATGAGCCAGTCGTCCAACGACACCTATCCCACCGCCATGCATATCGCGGCGGCGGAAGAGATCGAGAAGCGGCTGCTGCCCGCGCTGAAGCATCTGCTGGCGGCGCTGGACGCCAAGGTCGCGGCCTGGAAAGACATCATCAAGATCGGCCGCACCCACACCCAGGATGCGACGCCGCTGACCCTGGGCCAGGAATTCTCCGGCTATGCCCAGCATGTGCGCAACGGCATCGCGCGCATCGAACAGACCCTGCCGCGCCTGATGGAACTAGCACAGGGCGGCACGGCAGTGGGCACGGGGCTGAACGCGCCGGTCGGCTTCGACAAGATGGTGGCCGAGCGCATCGCGGCCATCACGGGCATGAAATTCACCACCGCGCCCAACAAGTTCGAGGCGCTGGCCGCCCATGACGCGATGGTGTTCAGCCATGGCGCGATCAACACGGTTGCGGCCAGCCTGTTCAAGATCGCCAACGACATCCGCCTGCTGGGCTCGGGCCCGCGTTCGGGGCTGGGCGAACTGGCGCTGCCGGAGAATGAGCCGGGTTCGTCCATCATGCCGGGCAAGGTGAACCCCACCCAGTGCGAGGCGCTGACCCAGGTCTGTGTCCAGATCTTCGGCAACAACGCCGCGCTGACCTTTGCGGACAGCCAGGGGCATTTCGAGCTGAATGTCTATAATCCGGTAATGGCCTATAATTTCCTGCAAAGCGTGCGGCTGATGGCCGATGCCGCGATCAGCTTCACCGACAATTGCGTGGTGGGGATCGAGCCCAGGCTGGACAATATCAAGGCGGGGCTGGAGCGGTCCTTGATGCTGGTGACGGCGCTGGCGCCCAAGATCGGCTATGACAACGCCGCCAAGATCGCCAAGACCGCGCACAAGAATGGCACCACTTTGAAGGAAGAAGCGGTCAAGGGCGGCTATGTCACGGCGGCGGAGTTCGACGCGGTGGTGCGGCCCGAAGACATGATCGCGCCGAAGTAAGTGCGTACCTCGCCCGCGCCCGGCCATGTGATCGTGCAGGACAACCGCACGGGCAAGGTCAGTTATTGGCAGCAGGAATATCACCAGAGCGCGGCGGATGCCCGGGGCGTCAGCACCGCGGATTACATCCATGCGATGTATTTCTTCCTGCGCCAGGTCAAGGCGCAGAATGTGCTGATGATCGGCTGCGGCGGCGGGACCCTGGCCACCATGCTGCACCGGAGCGGCGTGGCCGTGACGGTGGTGGACATCCAGAAACTGTCCTTCGACATCGCGCGCGGCTATTTCGCCATGCCGGACGGGATCGACTGTCATGTCGGGGACGGCATTGAATGGCTGAAGCGGCACGGCGAGCGGCATGACGCCATCGTGCTGGATGCATTCGGCGCGGGCGGCATGCCGGCTCCGTTCAAGACAGCGTCCTTCTTCCGGCTGGCGAAGTCGCGGCTGAAGGAACGGGGCGGCCTGTTTCTAATGAATGTGATCGTGGACAATGATGAAGACCGCACGCCCGACAATCTGGTGCGGCTGTTGCGGCGGCAATGGCGCGGCGTGCGGCTGCTGGACACGGACGGCTGGGTGGATCGCAATGCGGTGATCGCGGCGGGTGCGGTGACGAAACTTACAAAGCCAGCGGTTCTGATGCCGCCAAAGCCCGGCGCGGGGAAGCTGGCGCGGGAACTTAATATCCTGGACTGGCGGCGGATTCGTTAGGATGGATCAGCGGTGAACCTGAAGAAGCGTTCCTTCACCCTTTCTGGCCAGCGCACAAGCGGCGCGCTGGAACAGGGAGTCTGGGGCGTGAGCGACGCCAGCGCGCTCGCGCGAGGCAAAGGCCTTGCCGCGCTGGTGGCAGCAATCGACGGCGCGCGCGGCGAACGCCCGCTGGCCAGCGCGTTGCGACTGCACGCCCTTGCGGCGAAGGGCGGCGCGGCCTAGCCTTGTCGCATGGCCGAAATCATCAACCTGAAACGCGCCCGCAAGGCGAAGGCGCGGGCCGAAAAGGACAAGGCGGCGGAAGCCAATCGCGTGGCGCACGGGGCGCCCAAGGCGGCGAAAGACCTGGCAAAAGCTCGCACAGAGCAGGCGGAACAACGGCTTTCCGGCCACAGGCTGGAAAAAGACGGAGACGATAATTAGTTGGGTTTTCTGGCCCGCCGTTCTAAAATCGTTCTCATGTTCCCAGATTCCTGGTTTTGCCCATGAGCGGTTATGGCGACCGCTATTCCGACCCTTTGGATGCCGCGTTTTCGAAGGAACCCGAAACCGCGCCGGTGCCGCGCGAGCCGGAATATCTCAAAGGCCTGAACGAACAGCAGCGCGAGGCGGTGCTGGCCACCGACGGGCCGGTGCTGGTGCTGGCGGGCGCGGGCACCGGCAAGACACGGGTGCTGATCACGCGGCTGACCCATATCCTGGCCACCCGCCGCGCCTGGCCGGGACAAATCCTGGCCGTCACCTTCACCAACAAGGCGGCGCGCGAGATGAAGGAGCGCATCGGCGCCCTGATCGGCGGGGTGGTGGAAGGGATGCAATGGCTGGGCACCTTCCATTCCATCGGCGCGCGCATGTTGCGGCGTCATGCCGAACTGGCGGGGCTGAAATCCAACTTCACCATCCTGGATGCCGACGATCAGTTGCGCCTGATGAAGCAGTTGATCGAGGCGGAAGGCATCGACGAGAAACGCTGGCCCGCGCGGACGCTGGCGGCGATGATCGATGGCTGGAAGAATCGTGGGCTGCGGCCGGAGGAAGTGTCCGACGCCGAAGGCCAGGGCTATGCGTTCGGCAAGGGGCGCAAGCTGTATGCCTATTACCAGGCGCGGCTGAAATCCTTGAACGCGGCGGATTTCGGCGACCTGCTGCTGGATACCCTGCACATATTGAAGAACCATCCGGACATCCTGGCCGACTATCGCGACCGTTTCCGCTACATGCTGGTAGTCGAGTATCAGGACACCAATGTCGTTCAGTATCTGTGGCTG
>JAFIHO010000186.1 GCA_017849395.1 Hyphomicrobiales bacterium | reverse complement strand
GCCCGCCGCGCAGCAGCAGGTCATAAGCAGGCAGGGCAGGCGCCTGCGCCCGCGCCGCCGCCGTCATCACCAGCGCCAGTGCCGCCGCGCCCAGAAGCTTCGCTTTCATGTCCGCACCGCCGTCCAGGTCGCCGCACCATATTCGCCCATGGTCGCTGTGCCCCCCATGCTGTTGCCCGAAACCTTGCCCTTGAACACCCAGTTAAACGGATTGCCCGGCACCATCATGCGGCTAGTCAATTCGACTTCGTCGCCATGCACGACACCCTTCATCTGGCCGCTATAAAGCTCGCCCAGATGCTGCCCGGTCACGTCAGCGCCGCCGCCGGTCAGCAAAAATTTCTGTTCGCCCGTGCCATGCAGGTAAGTCACCGTCACCGCCCAATTCCCCGCCACCGCAACAGGCGCGCCGCCCGGCACGACCGGATTGGTATAAACGCCGGGCTTGGTCAGCCCCTCATACAAGGCATCCGCAATGATGCGATCCTCGCCGGGGTCCATCATATAGGGCATCACGGTCAGATAGCTCGCCATCTGATCCGGCCGCCGCCCCGTGCCGCCTTCCACCAGGATGCGCGGCGTGCCCGCATCCAGCTTCGCCACCAGTTCGGTGCCGGTGATCTTCAGCACATTGGCGTCCCAATGAATGCGCAGCCGCGTCGCCTTGTTGGAAAGATCGACAGGCTGCAGATACTCGAACCGCGTGGACGGCAATCCCTGCAGCCGGTTCTCGATGGTCGCCAGCCAGCCGCGCCACATGCGCTGCTCGGCCTCATGGTCGCGCTTGTACCATTGCTCGACCGCGGCGAGCAGGCCCATCGTCTCTTCCTTGCTGCATTTCAGCGCCCGGCCATAAGCGTGATGCGGCGCGGCCTGATAGTAAGCCGCCTTGCACAGCGCCTTATTACCACTCAGCATCCCCGACGATTGCGGCCCGCGCAGGCATTTACCGCCGGAATAGCAAACCAGCGTAGCGCCCGCCGACAGATGCGGATTGGGCTTGATCGGCTCTTCCGCAGCCGCGTCCACCAGCACCGGAATTTTCAACTCTTTCCCAAGCGCGCACAGATTGGCGATACTGAGCGGCCCCTTCTCGGCGGGCGGGCCGCTCATGACATAGATCATGGCGGTGCGCGCCGACACCTTGGCGCGCAGCTCTTCCTGCGTATCGACCTCCACGATCTCCGCGCCGACCATACGAACGCCAAGATCGTAAGGATTGCGCGAGTAACTCGGCACGATCACCTGGTCGCGCGCCTTGACGAAGGGCAGCGCCTGGCACTTCTCGACATTGGCGTCGGCGATGCAGGCGATGGTGGCCAGACAGATCGCCGCCTCCGCGCCGTTTGTCGCGATGCCCCATTCCGCCCCGGTCAGCTCGCCCAGCCTTTGGCCGACCGCGTTCATCATCTCATCGAGGTGCACATAATAATGCGACGCCTCGAACATGGCGCGCTTCACTTCGGGCAACGACCGCGACCCGCTGATGATGGTGTAGGTACCACGCCCGTTGATGATCGGCCTGACCCCGATGCGGGTGAACAGATTGTCGGTCTCCAGCCCCGTCAGCGGCTTCAGGCTTATCGACGCCGCTGCCTCCGCCGCCTGCGGCGCAGCCGCCACGACCGGCGCGGCGGCAAGAACCGTCGCAGCGCCCGACTGTTTCAACACGTCACGCCGCGACCGGCTCTTGTCCCCCGACATCTCCGTCTCCCTCAGATATAGGCGATCATGTCGATTTCGATCAGCGAATTGCCGGGAATACCGGCAGCGGGCGCAACCGTCGTGCGCACGGGCGGCACATCGCCCCAATCGAAGCTGCGATAGACCGCGTTCATGCGGTCATAATCCTTCAGGTCATTGAGATAGACATTGACCTTCAGCACTTTCTGCATCGAAGACCCGGCGTCTTCAAGATTCTTCTTCAGTTCTTCCAGCACCTTCTGCGTGTGCACTTCGATCGTGTCCGGCTGGTGATAGCCGACGCCCGACAGGAACAGCATGTTTCCGTATGCCACGCCGCGCGAATACATCGGCTTGCCGGTCTGCGGCTTGAGGACGGGATAGGGCGAACGCTTCTCCACCGGCTCCAGCGCCGCTGCGGGCGCCGCCGCCTGCGCCACCACCGTTGCGCCCGCCGCCGCCACGGCGGCCGATTTGCCCATGCCCTTCAACATATTGCGTCGCGATTGCTTCATGTCAGTCTCCCTAGATACGACCAAACTGTTTCACCGCTTCCTGGATGGAGCGGAATTTCTCGATGAATGGCAACGTCGCATGTTCCGTGTTGTCCAGTTTCTGCGACGCGATCAGGATTTCGGCGGCGCGGGCGCGGGGTACCACCACCACGCCATCCTGATCCGCGACGATCACATCTCCTGGATCTACCCGCACACCGTCGCAATCGACCGGCACATTGGCGCCGCCAAACTTGTAATGCCCGACCGATGTCGAAGGGACCGGCCCCAGCGCATAGACCGGAAAGCCGATGCGCTTCAGTTGCGGCAGGTCGCGCACACCGCCATCGATCACCGCGCCTTTGAAACCACGCGCGAACATGGCGGTACCCATCAGCCCACCGATGCCGGCGATGTCCGCGCCATCCTCCACATCCATCACATAGACCGAACCGGGCGCGCCCGTGTCGATGGCGTTCAACATGCCGCTAACCGCCGCGCCATCCCCGCCTTCCTGCTTCACCAGCTTCACGGTAATGGCGAAGCCCGCGAATTTCGCCGGAAAGATCGACCGCATATTGTGGGACATGTAGCGCTTCTCGTGCAGCACCTGTTCCATCGCGTCGGATACCGACGCCGCCTCGACATGCTCATAGGCCGCGATCATCGCGGCGGGATCGGCTTCATATTGGGTCTGGGTCAAGGGCGTGTCGGCAAAGGCCAGCCCGCCCAGCGCCAGCCCCGCAACGCACAGGCAGGCCGAAGCCAGAAGATGGCTTTTTGTCATTTATGCTTTTCCCCCTGTGTTTACGGCGATGCTATCGGAACCTCGCAAAAACGCAAAGCAGATGTCACGCGCCCGTCATTCGAGTCGGCTAGGCGATCCTCCGCCGTCATCCATCCGACATGGAGCATCCCTTGGCCGCCATTGCCGCCGGAACGAAACGCGCAACCATCTCAGGCTTGGACAAGGCTGTCCACCGCAACGACGCCCTGTCCAAGTCCGGCCTGCGCGAACGCCTGTTCACGGTGCTGTTCCAGGGTCTGGTCTATCCGCAGATCTGGGAAGACCCGGTGGTGGACATGGAAGCGCTGGCGATCCGCCCCGGCGATCATGTCGTCACCATCGCGTCGGGTGGCTGCAATGTGATGAGCTATCTCACCGCCGATCCGGGCCGCATTACCGCCATCGACCTGAACCACGCGCATATCGCGCTGAACCGGCTTAAGCTGGCGGCGGCGCGTCACCTGCCGTCGCACTGGCACTTCGCCAATTTCTTTGTGCGGGCAAATCTGGCTTCCAACATTTGCGACTATGACGAATATATCGCGCCGCATCTGGATGATGCCGCGCGCCGCTACTGGCGCGAACGCGATCTGTTCGGCCGCCGTCGCATCACCGCCTTCGCGCGGGGCTTCTATCGCACCGGGCTGCTGGGCCGTTTCATCGGCATGAGCCATGCGCTGGGCCGCCTGCTGGGCGTCGATCCCGCGATCATCACGCGCGCGCGCAGCATCGAGGAACAGCGCGAACTGTTCCACCGCACGCTCGCGCCGCTGTTCGATCATTGGCTGCTGCGCTTCCTGCTCAAGCATCCGGCCTCGCTCTATGGGCTGGGCATTCCGCCCGCGCAGTATGCGGCGCTGGCGGGCGACCAGGGCATCGGCATCGCAGCCGTGTTGCGCCAGCGGGTCGAGAAACTGGCCTGCGGCTTTCCGATGAAAGACAATTATTTCGCCCGTCAGGCTTTCGGGCGCGGCTATGAGGAGCCGTCCAGCGGCGCGCTGCCGCCCTATCTGGAGGCCGCCCATTTCGAAGCCATCCGCGACCGCGCGGGTCGTGTCGATGTTCGTCATGAATCCATGACCGATTTCCTGGCGCGCAATCCCGACCGTTCGGTCGATGCGTTCGTGCTGCTGGATGCGCAGGACTGGATGAACGACCGGCAACTGACCGATTTGTGGCGCCAGATCGATCGCACCGCCGCTCCCGGCGCGCGCGTGATTTTCCGTACCGCCGCCGATGAGCGGCTGCTGCCCGGCCGCATCCCGGACGAAATCCTGTCCGCCTGGACATACCAGGACGCCAGAAGCCGCGCCTTGCACGACCGCGACCGCTCCTCCATCTATGGCGCGTTCCACCTTTATAAGCGCGCGCCATGAACGGGGCGGAGATGGACGCGATCTATCGCGTCCAGCGGCATTTCTACGACCTGACCCGCAAGCCTTATCTCCTGGGCCGCGACGTGCTGATCCGTGAACTGGCGGTGCCCTATGAAGGCAAGGTGCTGGAGATTGGCTGCGGCACGGCGCGCAACCTGATCGCCATCGCGCGCCGCTATCCCTCGGCGCAGTGTTACGGCCTGGATGTGTCGGCGCAGATGCTGACCACCGCGCGCGCCTCCATCATCCGCGAGGATCTGGAGCAGCGCATCTGGGTCGAACTGGGCGACGCCACGCGCTTCGATCCCATGGCGCTGTTCGGCGCGGCGCAGTTCGACCGGGTGGTGATTTCCTATGCTCTGTCGATGATCCCCGATTGGGAAGCCGCGCTGGCCGCCGCCGCCGGCCTCATCGCGCCGGGTGGCTCGCTGCACATCGCCGATTTCGGCGGCCAGGCCGGCATGCCCGGCTGGTTTCGCAAGGGCCTGTTCGCCTGGCTGGACATGTTCTCGGTAACGCCGCGCCTCGACCTGGCGGAAAAGGTGGACGCGGTGGCGCGCCGCTACGGCCACGCCTGCGAAGTCCGCAGCCTCTATCGCGGCTATGCCGCGTTGGCGGAATTGCGCGCGTACTGAATCGCCGGTTCCTATCCAGGGAATGAACGACAAGTTCCGCTTGTCCGCACAGCGAAGGCCGCGTTTCTTCCAACGCTTGCAAGCAGTTGCGGCATAAATCTGCGCAAACGATATCCGCCACGCCCCGACCGCGCGTGTCTGGCAGACTGCGCGGATGAAGACAGCGCGCGCCACAGTTTGGACCAGGGGGGAGGGGGCGGGAATCCGTGCCAAACAGAAATCAATCCGTTGCGCACCGGCGACTTGTCCCTCCCAGCCTTTGCGTTCCTGTCGCCATCGGGATGGATTTTTGCCTGCCGCCCGCTACACTCCCTTTCAAATTGCCTGTCAAAAGCAATGGGGGAGGGATTCATGAACAAGCACCTGATGGGTGCGGCGCTGGCTTTGCTGGCACTGTCATGTTGGGCGTTACCGGGGCTGGCCCAGAATCTGCCGCGCACGCCGACCTACAACACGGTGGAAGGCCAGCCGATCGATTCCCGCGAGCAGGAAAAGAAAGGCAACCAGCCGCTGTTCCCGGAACAGACCCGTGCCCCTTATCACAAGACCGCGCCTTTCAAGGTCACGACCCTGGTCGACAATCTCCAGGCTCCCTGGGGCATGGCCTTCCTGCCCGGCGGCGACATTCTGGTAACCGAAAGACTGCCCGGTCATTTCCGCATCGTGGGGAAAGACGGCGGCGCATCCGCTCCGCTCGAAGGTCTGCCGTCGACTCTGGTCGACACGCCGATGCTCGGCCTGCTGGATGTGGCGCTGGACCCGAAATTCGCGTCCAACCACCGCATCTTTTTCACCTTCTTCTCTTATGAAGACCGCACCATCGGCGCGACCTCCATCGCCAGCGCGCGGCTGGAGGGCAATCGCCTCAGCGACGTGAAGGTGATCCTGCGCACCCATCCGCTGCTGCCCAATGACCAGACTATCGGCGCAGGCACCAAGACCGGCGGGCGCATCGCCTTCGGCAAGGACGGCTATCTCTATGTGACGGTGGGCGACCGCGACAATGCGGGCAACCGGCCCTGGGGCGTGGCGCAGGTGCTGGACACCCATCTGGGAAAAATTCTTCGCATCACCACGGAGGGCAAAGCCGCACCGGGCAATCCCTTCAT
>JAFIHO010000016.1 GCA_017849395.1 Hyphomicrobiales bacterium | reverse complement strand
GATGATATCCGGGAGCAGCGAGTTGTTAATCTCGGTGATCGCGGCCTTCAGCGGAAGCTTGCGTTTCTTCAGCCGTGCCATGGCAAACTGGTCTGGCGAGCCGCTCTGCGACAGCGCCTCGATGGCGGCATCCAGGTCGCGATGCTCCTGCACCAGCGCCGCCAGTTTGGCGCGCGCCGCGACCTCATCGGGATTGGTGACGCTGCTGTTCATGCGCCTTTCTTCCGGCGTTTGCCTTTGGAACCGTCCTCGCCCCACCGCTTGACCTGCGGCCAGTCATGGCCGAACAAATCCAGCGCCCGGCCGACCATGTGATCGACCATGTCCCCCAGCGTGTGAGGCTCCGCATAGAAGGCCGGAACCGGCGGCATGATGATCGCGCCCATCTCCGCCAGCGCCGCCATGGAGCGCAGATGCCCCAGATGCAGCGGCGTCTCCCGCACCATCAGCACCAGCCTGCGGCGTTCCTTCAGGCACACATCCGCCGCGCGGGTCAGCAGGCTGGTGGTAACGCCGGTCGCGATCTCGCTCATGCTGCGAACGGAACAGGGTGCCACGATCATGCCCGCCGTCCGGAAGCTGCCACTGGCAATCGCAGCGCCGAAATCACTGACGGAATAGTTGTAATCCGCTTTGGCCGCGACCTGTTTGGGCGTCGTGCTGGTTTCATAGCCGATGGTCATCTCGGCCGGCTTGGTCATCACCAGATGCGATTCTATCCCCAGCTCCCGCACCGCTTCCAGAAGCCTGATCCCGAAAGTCACGCCCGACGCGCCGGAAAGGCCGATAACCAGCCTTTCGCGCTCGCTTTTTTCCCTGCCGCCCCGTTCCATGGCAACTCGTTTACAACTGTGGCGGGCGCGGCGGAAGAGGCAGGTTCCCCGCGCATTGGGGGATGACAGTTCGGGCGCGCGGTGCTTTACTTTGAAGGCCTGATGGACGCCCCAGCGTAAGCAGGAGCGCCCGAAATCGATCCACCAACCAACAGGAGGTGTGCGCATGGCGCTTGAAGGACAAATAAACCATCTGTCCAATCAACACAGGAAGATCGAAGAGATCATACACGCCGAAATGGCCAATCCCGACTGGGATGAGATGCGGGTCGCGGCGCTCAAGAAACAAAAACTGCGCATCAAGGATGAACTGGAACGATTGAGAAGCGCGGCTATTCACTAGCCCGTCTCACGTCACCTTCTCCGTCGCATGGGTTCGGGCTGGCGCCGCCAGGACGAACAGCGCCAGTGCCGCCAGCTCGAACAGCGACGCCGCGAAGAAGGATGCTCCCGGAAAATGAACCGGCGCGTTGGGGCCGGTGAAAAAGCCGAACAGATTGGTCATCACCAGCGGTGAGACCACCGATGTCAGGCTGCCGATGCTGGAAATCGCGCCCTGCAATTCGCCCTGTTCGTCATGTGGCACCAGATGCGAAAGGATAGCGTTCAGGGTCGGTCCGCCCACCCCGCCTACCGCGAAGGGGATCATCCAGGCATAGAACATCCAGGCCTGGGTCGCGAAAGCATAGCCGATGAAGGACAGGGCGGTCAGCGCCAGTCCAATATGCACCGCGCGGCTCTCGCCGATGCGCGGCACGACAAACCGGGGCAGCAGGGCATAGGTGATGGCCGTCAGCGCGCCGATCGCCGACAGCGACAGCGCCACATCGCGCGGCCCCCAGCCAAACTTCAGCATAGCGTAATAGCTCCAGGTGGCTGGCAGGGAATCATGCGCCAGCCGGACCAGCACCAGCACGCCGAACAGAATCGTCAGCGCCGGATAGCGTTTCAGCGCCGCCAGCGAACCCAGCGGATTGGCGCGCCATAATTCGAATTTGCGGCGGCGTTCCGGCGGCAGCGACTCCTTCAGCACGAAGAACCCGAACAGCGCGTTGGCGCTGGCCAGGCCCGCCGCAGCAAAGAAGGGCGCGCGCAGGCCAAAATACTCCCCAACAAAGCCGCCCAGCGCGGGCCCCAGCACAAAGCCCGCGCCGAACGCCGCGCCGATTAGGCCGAAATTGGCGGCGCGTTTTTCCGGCGGCGAGACATCAGCGATATAGGCGGTGACGGTCGGCATCGACGCACCCGCCATGCCCGACAGGGTGCGACCCACGAACAGCCAGCCTATGCCGCCCGACAGTCCCATGACGATGTAATCCACACCCAGCATCGCCAGCGACAGGATCAGCACCGGCCGCCGCCCGAACCGGTCCGACAGGTTGCCCACCAGCGGCGCGAACAGGAACTGCATCAGCGCATAGGTGAAGAACAACCCGCCCGCCCAATGCGCCGCGCCGGAAAGGTCCTGACCCGTGAGTTCACGGATCAGACCGGGCATCACCGGGATGATAAGTCCCAGCCCCATCGTATCGATCAGCATCGTCAGGAAGATAAAGGTCAGCGCGGAACGGCTGCCTTGCGGCGCTGTCATGAAATGTCTTTTGCCCTCTGACGCAGCACGAATTTCTGGATCTTGCCGGTGGAGGTCTTGGGCAGTTCGGTGAACACCACATGGCGCGGCACCTTATAACGAGCCAGATGCAGCCTCGCATGTTCGATCATCTCGTCCACGCTGACCTCATGCCCGCTGCGTAGTTCGATGAAGGCGCAAGGGCTCTCGCCCCATTTCTCGTCCGGCTTCGCCACCACGGCGGCGAACAGCACGGCGGGATGCTTTGCCAGTGCATCTTCCACCTCGATGGAGGAGATGTTCTCGCCGCCGGAGATGATGATGTCCTTGCTGCGATCCTTGAGCTGGATATAGCCGTCGGGATAGGTCACGCCCAGATCGCCGGTGTGAAACCAGCCGCCCGCGAAAGCCTGCTGCGTCGCCTCGCGGTTCTTCAGATAGCCGCGCATCACGATATTGCCGCGCATCATCACTTCGCCGATCGTCGCGCCATCGGCGGGAACCGGCTCCATGGTCTGCGGGTCCAGCACCGCCAGCGCCTCCAGCGTGTGATAGCGCACGCCCTGCCGCGCCTTCTTCGCCGCGCGGCCCGCGCTATCCAGCACGTCCCAATCCGGGTGCCAGTCATTGACCACGGCGGGGCCATAGACCTCGGTCAATCCATAGACATGCACCACCTCGAAACCGGCGTCCGCCATCGCCGCCAGCACCGATTCTGGCGGAGGCGCAGCGGCGGCCATGAAGGTGACTTTCTGCGGAAAGCTTTTGCGCTCGGCATTCGTCGCGTTGATCAGCGCCGACATCACCACCGGCGCGCCGCACAGATGGGTGACGCCATGTTCCGCCAACGCGTTGAAGATCGCGCCGGCCCGCACCCAACGCAGGCACACATGCGTGCCTGCCACCACCGACAGCGACCAGGGCATGCACCAGCCATTGCAGTGGAACATCGGCAGTGTCCAAAGCAGCACCGGATGGCCCGCCATGTTGCCCGCCAGCAGATTGCCATAGCCCATCAGCGCCGCGCCGCGATGATGATAGACGACGCCTTTCGGATTGCCGGTGGTGCCGGAAGTATAGTTCAACGCAATGGCGTCCCACTCATCGGCGGGCCATAGCCATTCGAAATCCGGATCGCCGCCGGCGACAAATTCCTCATAGTCGATGCTGCCCAGCCGCGCGCCGGTTTGCGGGAATTCCGGATCGTCATAATCGATCACTAGCGGCGGGGTCTTCAGCATCGCCAGCGCATCCGCGACCGTGGCGGAGAATTCGCGGTCGGTAATGAGAATTTTCGCGCCGCCATGCTCCAGCATGAAGGCGATCGCGGCAGCATCCAGCCGCGTGTTCAGCGCGTTCAGCACCGCGCCAACCATCGGCACGCCATAATGGGCTTCCAGCATGGGCGGCGTGTTGGACAGCATCACCGCCACCGTGTCGCCCTTCTTGATACCACGCGCCGCCAGGGCCGAGGCCAGCTTGCGGCAGCGTGCATAAAAGTCGGCATAGCTGATGCGCTGGCGGCCATGGATGATGGCGGTGCGCGCGGGATAGACGCTGGCGGCGCGCTCCAGGAACTGCAGCGGCGTCAGAGGCTGGTAATTGGCGGGGTTCCGGTCCAGCCCGATGTCATACTGGTTGCCGCCCAGCCGGATGGGCTTCGCCGACAATCCGGGCCGCCGCGACACGCGCTTGCGCGACACTATTGTTACGGGCTTGCGCGCGGGGGGCGGCGGCATACGCGGCGCAGTCTTCTTTTTAACGCTTTTGTTGCCGGGTTTGGCGGCGGGCCTGGTCTTCGCCTTGGCGGGCGCGGCTTTGCGGGCCGCGCGTTTCGTGGTGCGCTTGCCGGACTTGCCCTTGCTTTTCTTGCGTGCCGCCATCGGGGTCTCGTTAAGGTTGCCAGAAGCTAGTGAAACCGGGTTCCCTCAGCAAGTTGGACGAAGCGCCACGCTGTTGCTAGGAAGGGCTTCTCCCAAGGGGTTGTCATTGATGTCGGACATTGCCAAGCCGCGCGGCCTGCGTGCGCTTTATGCCTGGACGATGCGCAACGCCGAAGGGGCACATGCCTGGCGCGGTCTGGCTTTGGTGTCCTTCGCGGAATCCTCCTTCTTTCCCATCCCGCCCGATTTGATGCTGTTGCCGATGGTTCTCGCCAAGCCCAAGGTGGCCTTCCGGCTTGCGGCATGGTGCACCCTTTGGTCGGTGCTGGGTGGCGTGCTGGGCTATGCCATCGGCGCGTTACTGTTCGATTCCGTCGGCTCGTGGCTGGTGCGCCTGTACCATCTGCAGGATGGGATGGCGGACTTCCAGAATTGGTACGCGCAGAATGGCGCCTGGGTGATCCTGCTCAAGGGACTGACGCCGATCCCCTACAAGCTGGTGACCATCACCTCAGGCTTCGCCCACTTCAATTTCCTGCTGTTCGTGCTGTTGTCCTTCGTCACGCGCGGCGCGCGCTTCGGCGTGCTGGCCGGTCTGCTTTACTGGAAGGGCGAGGCGATCCGCCCCTTCATCGAGAAATATCTCGAATGGGTGCTTCTCGGATTCCTGGCGATCATCGTGATCGGCTTCGTGGCGATCAAATACGTGTTCTGACCGCCGGACCGTGCGAAATCGTCAGTCCTGTTCCAGTTCGCTCGACAGCTTGTAATCGTCGGGTGCGGGTTCGCCCGCCGACGGTTCTTCCGGCCGCGCCAGCGTTTCCGTCACCGGCTTGAGCTGTGCGCCTTTCCGGGCGGCGCGCTTCTCGGCGCGCTCCAGCTTGGCGGCGACGCGCGACACCGCCATGTCCAGCTCAAGCTGCGAGGTAAGGCCCAGAGTCACCGGGTCCACCGCTTTGATGTTGGTGGCGTTCCAATGCGAGCGCTCGCGGATCTTCTGGATGGTCGCCTTGGTGGTGCCCACCAGCTTGATGATGTCGCTGTCGGTGAATTCCGGATGATTGCGGATCAGCCAATAGACCGCGTCCGGCTTGTCCTGGCGCTTGGACACCGGCGTATAGCGCGGCGCGCGCTTCAGGCGCACATTGGGCATCTTGTGCTTGGGTGGCGCCATCTTCAGCCGCTTGTTGGGGTCCTTCTCGGCCTCGGCGATCTGCTCGCGGGTCAACTGACCGGCGGCGACGGGGTCCTGGCCCTTGATGCCCTTGGCCACGTCCTCATCGGCGATGCCCTTCACTTCCAGCGGATGCAGGCCGCAGAAATCGGCGATCTGCTCGAAGCTCAACGAAGTATTGTCCACCAGCCAGACGGCAGTGGCCTTGGGCATCAGGGGCTTGTTGTCGGTAGCCATGAAACTTCTCCCATCGGGCGAGGGGCCTGTCCGGCCCCCACGCCCCTCGTCAGGTTAATCCTTTCGAGGAATGCGGTCTTTTAGCCCCTTGGCCGGGGGGATGGAAGCGGATTTTTTGGATGGAACACCGGCTTTCTTCCCCCCGCGTTGCGAAGCAACCGGCGGGGGATGTCCGCTGCGCGAGAGCGCGTAGCGGACAGAGGGGGGCACTCAAATAACCAGCAGGATTTTGCCAATGTGCCCGCCCCCGGCCATGTGGCGGTGGGCGGCCTGCGCCTCGGCCAGGCGAAAAACCTTGTCGATCACGGGCTTGACCCGGCCCGCTGCCACCAGGGGCCACACCTCGCGCAGCAGGGCGTCCCGAATGGCGCCTTTCTCGGCATCGGTCCGGGCGCGCAGGGTGGAAGCCATCAGCGACAGGCGCTTGACCAGCATCGGGGTGAAATCGACCTCGGCCTTGAAGCCGTCCTGATAGGCGATATTGACCACCCGGCCCCATAGCGCAGCCGCTTTCAGATTTCGCTGGATATAGCCGCCGCCCACCATGTCCAGGATCACATCCACGCCCTTGCCCCCGGTTTCGCCGCGCACGATTTCAACGAAATCCTCGGTCCGGTGGTTGACTGCCCGCCTCGCCCCGAACCCGATACAGGCATCGCATTTCTCCGCCGATCCGGCTGTGGCAAATACGGCGTGGCCGCGCGCTGCAAACATCTGGATGGCGATGCTGCCGATGCCGCTGGTGCCGCCATGCACCAGCAGGGTC
>JAFIHO010000185.1 GCA_017849395.1 Hyphomicrobiales bacterium | reverse complement strand
GAGGAAAACGACAATCAGAACAAATACCGCGAAGGTCGGCCGCCTCTTTTCTTCCTTTACGACCTTTTTGATAAAATCGCTGCCTTCGTGGACCAGTTTGTCCACATTGAGATTCGTTAGAAAAAATCTTGTGAGGATGCCAATGAGATTTACACTCACGAAGCTCAGGATGAGCCATGCGCCTAGTGTGACAACGAACTGGGAAACCATCGGCTAACCCATCGGCTGGATTTCTGTCGCACCATACATGGTTCGCGCCGCAGTCGTGCGCTTGGCGGCACCTGGGTCCCCTTCCCTCGCGCCGCATCTGCCGATGCGCCGCTCGCCGGGGATGACAGGTGAGTTTAGCGGGGAAGTTCTGAGTACCCATCAGGAACTCATCCACGCCCCGCGCGCATTGCCGCCCTTCGCAGATGGCCCGGGCCGCCCCCGACTGTCATCCCCGGCGAACATCGCGGCGGTCGCCGCGATGTGAGGGAAGGGGACCCAGGTGGTCAGACCAGACCCGGTGCCAGATCGTTCCAGCCGGAATTGTGCGTTTCGATGAGCCTGATTTTCCAGGCGCGGTTCCAGCCCTTGAGCTGTTTCTCACGCGTGATCGCGGCGTCGATGTGGTTGTGGATTTCGTACCAGACCAGAATGTCCACGCCATAACGTCGAGTGAAGCCGGGTACGGACTTGCTTTTGTGTTCACCCAGCCTGCGAGCCAGATCGTTCGTCACGCCGATATAGAGCGTGCCGTTTCGTTTGCTTGCCAGGATGTAGACATAATAGTTTTTCATCAGCACCTGGGTCGTTCATACGCTGTCGCTATGAACTCCCTCACATCGCGGCCGCCCCCGCGATGTTCGCCGGGGATGACAGGGGTGCTTGCCGCGGCAGTTCGCCCCGCCGCGCGTTAGCGCGGCAACTCTGAACTGCCCATCAGGAATTCATCCACGCCGCGCGCGCACTGGCGGCCTTCGCGGATGGCCCAGACGACCAGTGACTGGCCCCGGCGCATGTCGCCGCAGGAGAAGATCTTGGACTTGCTGGTCTTGTAGCCCAGCGTGTCGGCCTTCACGTTGCCGCGCGCATCCAGTTCGACGCCGGACTGTTCGACGAGGCCGGCCTTGCGCGGGCCGACAAAGCCCATCGCCAGCAGGACCAGATCGGCCTTCAGCGTGAATTCGCTGCCCGGCACTTCGACCAGGTTCATCTTGCCGCCGTCGCCCAACTGCCAGTCCACCTTCACGCATTCCAGCGCGGTGATTTTTCCATTCTCGCCGATGGCGCGCTTGGTCTGGACCGCGAAGTCACGCTCGCACCCTTCCTGGTGCGAAGACGATGTGCGCAGCTTGAGCGGCCAATCGGGCCACACCAGCGCCTTGTTCTCCTTCAGAGGAGGCTGGGGCATGATTTCCAACTGGGTCACCGAGGCCGCGCCATGGCGGTTGGAGGTGCCGATACAGTCCGAGCCGGTGTCGCCGCCGCCGATCACCACGACATGCTTGCCCTTGGCGCCGATCGTGCCGGTGGGGGCAGCCTTGTCTTCCGGATCGCCCGCGACGCGCTTGTTCTGCTGGACCAGGAAATCCATCGCGAAATGGATGCCGTCCAGCTCGCGGCCGGGGATGGGCAGGTCGCGCGGGGCTTCGGCACCGCCCGACAGGACCACCGCGTCATAATCGGCCAGCAGCATGGAGAGCGAAACGCCGACGCCGACTTCAACGCCGGTGCGGAACACGACGCCTTCGGCCTGCATCTGGCGCATACGGCGGTCGATCAGATGCTTTTCCATCTTGAAGTCGGGAATTCCGTAACGCAGCAGGCCGCCGATACGGTCGGACTTTTCGAACAGGGTCACGCCATGGCCGGCGCGCGCAAGCTGCTGGGCGCAGGCGAGGCCCGCGGGACCGGAGCCGACAACCGCCACCGTCTTGCCGGTCTTTTTCGGCGCGATGACGGGCTGGAGCCAGCCTTCTTCCCAGGCGCGGTCCACGATCTGACATTCGATGGTCTTGATGGTGACCGGCGTGTCCTGAATGTTCAGGGTGCAGGACGCCTCGCACGGGGCGGGGCAGACGCGGCCGGTAAATTCCGGGAAATTGTTGGTGGAGTGCAGCGTCTCGGACGCGGTACGCCACTGCTCGCGATAGACGAGGTTGTTCCAGTCCGGGATCAAATTGTTGACCGGACAGCCCTGGTGGCAGAAGGGAATACCGCAATCCATGCAGCGCGCGGCCTGGCGGCTGACCTCGGTGTAGGGCAGCGGGTGCACAAATTCGAGATAGTTGTGCACGCGCGTTTCCGGCTTTTCGCTGCCGCGATCCAGCCGGTCGATTTCCAGGAAGCCTGTGACTTTGCCCATCGTTCTTACTCAGCAGCTACGGCTTTTGCGTTGCGCGCGGCCCGCATGTCGGCCAGCGCCTTCGCATAATCCATCGGCATAACCTTCACGAAACGGGTGAGCGTTTCGTCCCAATTGTCGAGAAGCGCCCGCGCCCGTGCGCTGCCGGTGTGCAGCAGGTGGCGTTCGATCAGGATGCGCAGACGCTCCGCATCGAAGCGCAAGAGGTCGCCCATGCCCGCGTCGGACACGCTGACGGAGCGCTGTTTGGGCATCTCCTCATCCTCGGCGGTGGCCGGGGCGGCGATCTTTTCCAGCTTCACCATGGCGAGGTTGCAGCGTTTGTCGAAATCGCCGTCGGGGTCGTACACATAGGCGACGCCGCCCGACATGCCCGCCGCGAAATTGCGCCCGGTCTTGCCCAGAACGGCGACAACGCCGCCGGTCATGTATTCGCAGCCATGATCGCCGGTGCCTTCCACCACGCAGATCGCGCCGGAATTGCGCACCGCGAAACGCTCGCCCGCGACGCCTTCGAAATAGGCTTCGCCCGCGATGGCGCCGTAAAGGACCGTGTTGCCGACAATGATGTTCTCGGCCGGATCACGCGGCAGGCCTTGCGGCTGGCGCACCACGATGCGGCCGCCCGACAGGCCCTTGCCGACATAGTCGTTGCTGTCGCCGGTCAGTTCCAGCGTCACGCCGCGCGCCAGGAAGGCGCCGAAGCTCTGTCCCGCCGTGCCGGTGAAGCGCACGGTGATCGTGTCTTCGGGCAGGCCGGCATGGCCGTGCTTGCGCGCCACCTCGCCCGACAGCATCGCGCCGACGGTGCGGTCCACATTGCGCACGGTGCGTTCCAGCCGCACCGGCTGGCCATTTTCGATGGAGGGTTTGCTGGCCGCGATCAGGTCGTGATCGATGGCGGTTTCCAGGCCGTGATTCTGCGACTCGCAGTGATAGACCGCGACGCCGGGCTTGGGCGGCACATTGTGCAGCAAGCGCGACAGGTCCACGCCCTTGGCCTTCCAGTGGGCGATGGCCTTGCGCGTTTCCAGCTTGTCCACCCGGCCCGTCATCTCGGACAGGGTGCGGAAGCCCAGGCTGGCCATGATCTGGCGCAGTTCCTCGGCGACGAAGAAGAAATAGTTGATCACATGCTCCGGCTGGCCGGTGAAGCGCTTGCGCAGCACCGGGTCCTGGGTCGCGACGCCGACCGGACAAGTGTTGAGATGGCATTTGCGCATCATGATGCAGCCCGAGGCGATCAGGGGCGCGGTGGCGAAGCCGAACTCGTCCGCGCCCAGAAGCGCGCCGATGGCGACGTCGCGCCCGGTGCGGAAGCCGCCATCCACCTGCACGGCGATGCGGGCGCGCAGGCCGTTCAGCACCAGGGTCTGCTGGGTTTCGGCCAAGCCGATTTCCCACGGGCTGCCCGCATGGGTCAGCGAGGTGAGCGGCGATGCGCCGGTGCCGCCTTCATAGCCGGAGATAGTCACATGGTCGGCGCGGCATTTGGCGACGCCTGCCGCGACCGTGCCGACGCCCACTTCGGACACCAGCTTCACCGAGATGCGCGCCTTGTT
>JAFIHO010000184.1 GCA_017849395.1 Hyphomicrobiales bacterium | reverse complement strand
GCGGGCAAGACCACGCTGGTCGGGCGCATGTCGGCCTCGATCGATTCCAACCGCATCATCTCGGCCCATGTCGTCACCACCCTGCTGAACGGGGCGGACCTGCTGCGGCTGGTGGCCTCGGCTTTCGGCCTCACCAACCTGCCCTTCGACAAGGCGAACCTGCTGCTGCGGTTGCAGGAATTCTTCCAGCAGGCCTATCGCAGCCGCAAGCGCGTGCTGCTGCTGGTGGACGAAGCCCAGAACCTCTCCATCGAAGCGCTGGAAGAGTTGCGCATGTTGTCCAACTTCCAGGTCGGCGCGTCGGCGCCCTTCCAGAGCTTCCTGATCGGCCAGCCCCAGTTCCGCACCCTTCTGGCGCACCAGGATCTGGAACAGCTGCGCCAGCGCATCATCGCCTCCTATCACTTAGGCGCGGTGTCGAAAGAGGAATGCGGCGAATATCTGGAACACCGCCTGCGGTGCGTCGGCTGGGAAGGCGATCCCTATTTCGAGCCTGACGCTGTGGACGCGATCTACGACCACACCGACGGCATCCCGCGCAAGATCAACAATCTGTGCAGCCGCCTGATGCTGTACGGCTTCTTGGAAGAACTGCACCGCTTCACCCGCGCGGATGTCGAACGCGTCGCCGCCGACCTGGACAGCGAACGCGCGCTCAACAAGGCCCAGGAACCCGCTCCGGCGAATGGCCATGCACAATCCAACGGTCACGCGCAGACCAACGGCCATGCCGCCCCTGCCAACAGCCTGGCCACGGGCGCGGTGCCGTCCACCGCCATCGCGCCGGTGGATCTGGTCGCGCATGAACTGTCCGAACAGATCGCGGAGCTGGACCGCCGCCTGGGCGTGCAGGAAGATTTCATGCGGCGCCTCGCGGTGGCGCTCCAGCACGCCTATTCGGGCCGTTAGAAAGCGGCCGCGATGAACCAGCCCATTCGCACCGAAGACAGCGACCGCATCGCCGCCTGGTCCGGCCGCGTTGCGCCCCTGCCCGCGCCCGGCCGCAATATGATGACGGTCGATGTCGAGGACTATTTCCAGGTCGAGGCCTTTTTCAAGACCATCGACCGCAGGGACTGGGACAGCCATGAATGCCGGGTGGCGGACAACACCAACCGGGTACTGGACCTGTTCGCGGCGCGCGGCGCGAAGGCAACCTTCTTCACGCTTGGCTGGGTCGCGAAGCGATATCCCGCGCTGATCCGGCGCATCGTCGATGAAGGCCACGAACTGGGCAGCCACGGGCTGGAACATCGCCGCTGCGACTCGCTGAACCGCAGCGCGCTGCTGGCCGATCTGAAAGACTCCAAGGCGCTGCTGGAAGACCTGGGCGGCAAGCCCGTGAAGGGCTATCGCGCCGCATCCTTCTCCGTGACGCGCCGCAATCTGTGGGCGCATGATTCCATCGCGGAAGCGGGCTATAAATATTCCTCTTCCAGCTATCGCATGCGCCACGAGCTGTACGGCATGGCGGAAGCGCGGCGCTTCGCGTTCCGCCCCTTCGCATCTTCCGATTTCCTGGAGATTCCTGTCACCTCTTTCCGCCTGGGCGGCATGAATCTGCCCGCGGGCGGCGGCGGCTATTTCCGGCTGCTGCCCTATTGGTGGTCGCGCTTCCAGTTGGGGAAGATCGCCGCCGAAGGTCCGGCCATGTTCTATTTCCATCCTTGGGAAATCGATCCCGGCCAGCCACGCATTCCCGGCGCGTCGCTCAAGACCCGCATCCGGCACTACACCAATCTCGGCGCGATGCAGCAGCGGCTGTCGCGCATTCTGTCAGCCTTCTCCTGGTCGCGCGTCGACTCGGTCTATCCGGTATGAGCACGGCGGGGAGACGATGAAAATCCTGTTCCTGTCCCACCGCCTTCCGTTCCCGCCCAACAAGGGCGACAAGATACGCTCGCATGCGCTGTTCACCCATCTGGCGGCGCGGCACCAACTGTACCTGGGCAGCTTCGTCGACGATCAGGCGGATTTCGCCTATGAGGGCATCGTCCATGAGATGGCGTCCGGCGGCTGCAAGCTGATCGCCCTGCCCCGCCATCGCAAGCTGCTGTCCAGCGTCCAGGCGCTGGCCAATGGCGCGTCCATCACCGCCGAAGTCTATCGCAGCACAGAGATGCGGACCTGGGTGGACCATGTCCTGAAGACCGAAAAGATCGACTGCGCCGTCGTGTTCAGCTCCGCCATGGCGCCCTATCTGCTGGACAGTCCCCATCTGCCGCCGGAACGCGTCCTGTTCGACATGGTCGATCTGGATTCCGACAAATGGCTGCAATATTCCGGCACCACCGGCCGGATCGCATCCTGGGTCTATCGCCGCGAGGCGAAGAAACTGCTGGAGCTGGAGCGCCAGGCCGCCGCCAAATTCGCCTACACCTATCTGGTCTCCGACCATGAGGTTAAAAGCTTCGCCCGGCTCGCGCCGGAATCGCGCGACCGCATCCGCGCCTTCTGCAACGGCGTGAATCTGGATTACTTCGCGCCCGGCCAATATGACACGCCCTTCCCGTGCAAGGAGACGCCCATCGTGATGACGGGCCGCATGGATTACTGGCCCAATGTGGACGGCGCATCCTGGTTCGCGCGCGAAATCCTGCCGCTGGTGAAGCAGCGCATTCCCGATGCCCGCTTTTATGCGGTCGGCGCCCAGCCCGCGCCATCGCTCAGCGCGCTGGCCAATCCCGATGTCGTCGTGACCGGCGAAGTGCCCGATGTCCGTCCTTACGTCGCGGCCGCATCCGTGGTGGTCGCGCCGCTGCGCATCGCGCGGGGCGTACAGAACAAGGTGCTGGAAGCGCTCGCGATGGGCGTGCCCACCGTGGCGACGGAAGAAGCATCACGGGCGCTGGCGGTTTCCAGCGGCCGCGACATCTGGGTCGCCAATGACGCGCGCGGTTTCGCCGACGCCGTCGTGCGGGCGGCGGGCGCGGGACGGGAAATCGTCGCCGCCAATGGCCGCACCTATGTCGAGAAGCATCACGACTGGAACAACCAGCTGTCGGCCATCGACAGCGCTCTGGAGCAGGTGGGCGCGCGATGAGCAGCATTGCCGAAACCCCGGCCAAGGCCGCATCCTCCGCGTCGCTGGAAAGCTGGAAGCTGCATCTTCTGGCGCTGGGCGCGGCGCTCCTGGCGCTGGGCGCAGCCTTCTGGCCGGACATCCGCACGGCGGTGATCGTTTGGTGGGCCTATCCCGCCTACTCGCACTGTTTCCTGGTGCTGCCCATCTCGGCCTGGCTGATCTGGGAAAAACGGGACGAATTGCTGTCCGACACGCCATCGCCCTGGCCTCTGGGCCTGCTGGCCGCGATCCCCTTCGTGGCGCTGTGGTTCGTGGGCCGCTTCGCCACCATCACCGAATTCCGCCAATTCGCCCTGATCGGAATGGCCGAGGCTTTCATCCTGGCCATTCTTGGACGGCATATCTTCGCCAGGATCGCCTTTCCCTGTCTTTATCTCTTCTTCCTTGTGCCCACCGGCCAGTATCTGATCCCGCCGCTGCAGCAGATCACCGCCGAATTCGTCCGCGTCGGACTCAACCTGTTCTCGATCCCCTATTACCAGGACGGGTTGATGTTCGACCTGGTGAATGGCCGCTACGAAATCGCCGAAGCCTGTGCCGGGCTGCGCTTCCTGGTAGCCACCATCGCGCTGGGCATGCTGTTCGCCCATCTGATGTACCGCCGCTGGCACAAGATCGCCCTGTTCATGCTGGCCAGCCTGGTGTTTCCCATCGTCGGCAACGGCATCCGCGCGCTGCTGACCGTGATGGTCGCCAATTACACCAACAATGAAGTCGCGGCGGGCTTCGACCATCTGGTCTATGGCTGGGCCTTCGCGGTCGCCATCATCTTCACCCTGATGTTCGTCGGATCACGCTATCGCGATGTCGAAGTGGACGCGCCGCCCGCCCCCGGGCATATCCGCGCGACCCGCGCGATGCCGCTGCTCGCCACGCTGGCGGGTGCGCTGGCGCTGCTGGCGGTCGGTCCTGCCGCCGCCTTCATCTCCGACCGCGCGCCCAGCACCGTCAGCCAGCCCGCGCTGGACCGGGTAGCCGATGTGCCAGGATGGCCGCGCCAGGTGCCGTCCGGCGACTGGGCGATCACCTTCATCCGCGGCGCCGCCCGCACCCAGGCCACGCTGGCGCGGGACGACCAGGCCGCGCCGGTGGACATCGATACGATGTATTACATCCGCGACCGCAACGCCTTCTCGCTGCTGGGATCGCTCAATCACTTCTGGAACGTGACGCAATGGCATGAGATCGAAAGCCGGATCTCCCACGCGCCAGTGAACGGCACGGATGTCGCCTTCCATGAATCCGTTCTTCTGTTCGGCAACGCCAAGCGCATGGTCTGGTCGGTCTACTGGATCGACGGACGCTTCACCGTCTCGCCGTTGATGGTGCGGCTGCTGGAGTTCAAGTCCGGCATCGTCCATGGCCATTCCGCGGCCTTCGCGCTTTCCACGCCCATCACCTCAACCAACGAAGACGCCCGCGCGCGCCTCGCCGCGCTGCTGGCAGCCTTCCCGGGCCTGTCCGACAGCCTGGAAAAGGCCGGTCAGGCACAGGCGGACTAGACCATGTGCGGCATCTCTGGCTGGTTCGACACCAAGACGGCGCGCACGCCGGACCGTCCGGTCCTGCGCGCGATGAACGCCGCCATCGCCCATCGCGGCCCCGATGGCGACGGCTTCTTCTTCGCGCCCGGCATCGGATTGGGCCATCGCCGCCTCGCCATCATCGACCTCTCGCCGGGCGGCCACCAGCCCAAACCCAGCGCCGACGGCCGTTTCCAGATCGTGTTCAACGGCGAGATTTACAATTTCCGCGAATTGCGCGGCGAGCTTGAAGCAAAGGGCCGCCATTTCGCCACCCGTTCCGACACCGAGGTCATCATCCAGGCCTGGGAGGAATGGGGCGAAGCCAGCGTCTCCCGCCTGACCGGCCAGTTCGCCTTCGCCATCTGGGACAGCGCGAACCAATCCATTCATCTGGTGCGCGACCGTCTGGGCGAAAAGCCGCTCTATTATTCGCTGCTGGACGATGGCGGGCTGATTTTCGGTTCCGAACTGAAGGCGCTGCTGGTGCATCCGCAGCTCCGCCGCGCCATCGATCCGCAAAGCGTCGAGGATTTTTTCGCCCTGGGCTATGTCGCCGAGCCGCGCTCCATCTATGCGGATGTGAAGAAGGTGCCCGCGGGCGGCATGATCGCCTTCCGCCGCGGCGCCGCGCCGCGTTCATCGCTCTACTGGTCGCCCACACCGACGCCCTCCACCGGCACCACGGAAGAACGCGCCGGCGAGTTGATCGACCGGCTCCAGGCCGCCGTGAAAATGCAGATGGTGTCGGATGTGCCGATCGGCGCCTTCCTGTCGGGCGGCGTGGATTCCAGCGGCACCACCGCGCTGATGGCCAAGGCCAGCCCCACCCCGATCCGCTGCTTCACCATCGGCTTCCAGGAAAAGGCATTCGACGAAACCGAATATGCCAGCCGCGTGGCGCAGCAATACAAGGCGGTCCACCGCATCAAGACGGTGGACATCAATGACGTGGATGCGGTGCGCAGTCTGCCCGTCATCTTCGACGAACCGTTCGGCGACAGTTCCGCCTTGCCCACGCTGCAACTGTGCCGCCTGGCGCGCGAGGATGTGACCGTCGCCCTGTCCGGCGATGCGGGCGATGAATTGTTCGCGGGTTATCGCCGCTACCGTTTTCACGCGCGCGAGGAATCCTTGCGCGCCCTGCTGCCGCAATCGGTGCGCGGTCCGCTGTTCGGCCTCTTGGCCAGCCTTTATCCGCAGATGGACTGGGCGCCGCGTTTCCTGCGCGCCCGCCACACCTTCCACGAACTCAGCCTGGACACCGCGCACGGCTTCTTCTCGAACCTGTCGGTCGCGGACGACAGCACGCGCGGCGTGCTGTTCTCGGCGCGGCTGAAAAGCGAGCTGCAGGGCTACAGTTCCGCCGACACCATCGCGCGCTATTTCGACGAAGCGCCGGGCGACGATGTTCTGACCCGCGCGCAATATGTCGATCTGAAAACCTGGCTGCCGGGCGACATCCTGATGAAGGTGGACCGCACCGCCATGTCGGCCAGCCTGGAAACCCGCGTGCCGATGCTGGATCACAGCTTCGCGGACTGGGCGCTGGGCCTGCCCGCCGACATGAAGATCAACCAGGGCCAGGGCAAATTCCTGCTGAAGAAGGCGCTGGAACGGCTTGTGCCCGCCGACATCCTCTATCGTCCCAAGCAGGGCTTCTCCATCCCTCTCGCCGCCTGGATGGCGGGCCAGATGGGCACCGAATTCGAGCATGACCTGAATGCGCCCGGCGGCCTGGCCGATTGCGGCCTGTTCAACATGGCGACGGTGATGTCACTTCTGACGCAGCATCGCCGCGGCCAGCGCGACCATAGCCGCATCCTGTGGCAGCTCTGGATGTTCCATCATTTCCTGACGCGGGTACACACGGCGCCGAGCTTCTCGGCAGCGTTCGAAGCGGCTCAGTAACTCACAGCCGTCCGCAGCAGCGGCGCCGCCGCATCCTTCACCGGCGCGGCCTCCGCGGCCTTCGGCGCAGGCGCAGCCTGCGTCTTGGGCGGCGTCACCGGATCGATCACGAACGCACCCAGCGGCACTTTCGGCATCGGCTTTTCCGCGAAAAACGGCGTGGGCTTCTTCGCCGCCACCGGCGCAGGCTTCGGCTTGGCAGGCGCAGGCGCTGCCCGAACCGGTTTGGCATCCGCCTCCAGATCGACCGTCACCGTCATGGACAAACCGACGCGCAGCGGCTTCTTCGCCAGTTCGGCGGGATCGAGCGCAATGCGCACCGGCAGGCGTTGCACGACCTTGATCCAGTTGCCGGTGGCGTTCTGGGCCGGGATGACGGCAAAGGCCGCACCCGTGCCGCCGCTGACTCCCGCAACCTTGCCGTGATACACGACCGACTTGCCATACAGATCGGATGTCAGCGTCACCTTCTGGCCGGGCCGGATGCGGTCAAGCTGCACTTCCTTGAAATTGGCGTTCACATGCGCGTCATGCACCGGCACCACGCTCATCAACGGCATGCCGTTGCGCACGCGCTGGCCGATCTGCGCCTTGTTCTGCGCCACGATGCCGTCCAGCGGACTGCGAACCTCGGTACGCTTCAAATCCAGTTCGGCACGGTCCAGCGCAGCCTTGGCGGCGCGCACTTCGGGATTCTGCTCCACCTCCGCGCCGCCGACCAGCGCCTGCTGCGCCGCCAGCGCCTGTTCGGCCATGGCCACGCCCGACCGCGCATTCTCCAGCGCATTGCGGGCGGCGGAAATCTCCTCACCCGACACCGCGCCGGTCCTTGCCAGGCTGTCGCGCCGCTTGAAGTCCAGGGTCGCGCGCGCCAGATCGGATTGCCGCGCCGCCAGACCGGCCTCCGCCGCATGGACATTGGCCATGCCCTGCTCCACCCGGCGCACGGCCTGTTCGTAAATGGCGCGCGCCTGATCCACCATCAGCTGGGCATCGGCGCGATCCAACTTCAGCAACAGATCGCCGCGCTTCACGCTCTGCGTATCATGCACCGCCACTTCGGCGATCGTGCCGTCGATCAGGGGCGCAACTTCCGCAACCTGTGCATCGACATAGGCGTCGTCGGTGGTGACGAAACGCTGATACTGGTCGAACATGCGCACCCCCACAGCGGACGCGATCAACACCAGCACGACAAAGAATCCGAACAACAGCCGCCTGCGCCATTTGGCGCGGCGATCCGCGGCATCCGCTTCCGGGTCGACCGGACGGGTCGCACCCAGCGTATCTATCGGCCCGCTATAGCCCATCTTCGCTACCCAACCGTCCCGTTTTTTGCGCGGCGCTGTTAGCCATTTTTTTAGCCGCAATGGCGTAAAGATCACGTAAAGGCTGGCGCCCCGCGCAAGGCGAAACGCCTTGTTTACCGGGCATTTTTCAAGGGACTGCAGCGGAAGACCCGCCATGGAGCATTCCAGGCCCCGAGCCGTGGTGGACCGGCGCAGCACCCCGACCATGGAAGGCGTCAGCCTGGCCGCGGCGATCTTCGTGCTGTCGCTCGCCACGTTCGTGTCAATTCTCGACACGACCATTGTCAATGTCGCAATTCCCCATATCGCGGGCGCCTTCGCCGCTTCGCCGCATGAAGGCACCTGGGCCATCACCTCCTACGCCGTGGCCGAAGCCTTCACCGTGCCCCTGTCGGGCTGGCTGGCCTCGCGCTTCGGCGTGGTGCGCATGTTCCTGCTCGCCATCGCGGGCTTCACGATTTTCTCCGCCGCCTGCGGCCTGGCCACATCGTTGCAGATGCTGGTGTTCTTCCGGGTGCTGCAAGGATTGGCGGGCGGACCGCTGATGCCCATGGCGCAAACCCTGATCTTGCGCATCGCGCCGCCCGCCAAGGTCGAAATGGCGATGGGCCTGTGGATGATGACCACCATCCTTGCCCCCATCGCGGGACCGATCCTGGGCGGCACCCTGGCCGACACGATCGGCTGGCGCTGGGCCTTCTACATCAACATTCCGGTCTGCGCCCTGTGCGGCTTCGCGGCCTGGCGGCTGCTGCACACTCGCGAGACCCAGCGCGTGAAACAGCCCATCGACTATGTCGGCATGATCCTGCTGGCTCTGTGGGTCGGCGCGCTGCAGATCATGCTGGACAATGGCGAAAACCATGACTGGTTCGCCTCCAGCTTCATCCTCACCCTGTTCGCCATCGCGGTGATCGGCTTCGTGGTGTTCGTGATCTGGGAAATGACCGACCGTGCCCCGGTGGTGGATTTGCGGGTGTTTCGACACCGCACCTTCACCGTCTGTGCCCTGGCGATGACGCTGACCTTCGGCGCGTTCTTTGCCTCCATCGTGCTCTTGCCGCTCTGGCTTCAGATCAACATGGGTTACACCGCCACCCTGTCGGGCTACATCCTCGCCTTCCAGGGCATACTGGGCATCGTCGTCGCGCCCATCGCCGCCGGAATGATGTCGCGCATCGATCCGCGCCTGATGATGTCGTCGGGCCTCGCCATCCTGTCGGCGGTGATCTGGTGGCGCACAGGCTATGCCACCAATATCGGCTTCAACGAGATGATCCTGCCGCAGCTTGCGATGGGCGTAGGGATACCGCTGTTCTTCGTGCCACTGATGACGCTTTCCATGGCAGCCGTGAAACCGGCGGAAACCGCATCGGCTTCGGGCCTCATCAACTTCCTGCGCACCATCGCCAGCGCCATCGCCACCGCACTGGTCGTGTCAGCCTGGAATTCCTCCATCCGCGAGACACGGGTCGATGTCGTAGGCAATCTGCAACGCCCGCAGGAGTTGCTGGCAGGATTCCAGGGCGGCGGCCACAGCCATGCCGAAGCGGTCCGCATCCTGGACGGCATGGTGCAGCAGCAAAGCACCATGCTCGCCACCAATCACATGTCGCAGATTCTGGCGGTCATCATCGCCATAGCCGCAGTCGGCATCTGGCTGATCCCCCGCCCCAAGGGACCGTCAAAGGTCTACCTGGCGCACTAGCGTCGGCGTAAGCCGCGCTTCGCCGCTATCAACCGCTGCGCGATCTCCGCCACCCGCTCGGCATTGCGTCCCCAGGTGAGCGAATGCTCAATTATCGCCTGCTTCGCCGCCTCACCCAGCCGGTCGCGCAACGCCGCATCGCCGATCAGGGTCATCAGCGCCTCTTCCATCGCGCCTTCGCGCCTGGGATCGAACAGCAGCCCGTTCTTTCCGTCCGTCAATATCTCGCGCAAGTTCGCGCTGTCAGGCGCGACGATGGCGCGCCCCAGTTGCAGATATTCGAACAGTTTCAGCGGCGAGGCATAATGCGTCACGCCCGGCAGCACCGCCACGTCAAAGGCCGCGACCCAGCGGGCGACGTCATCGCGCTCCACCACACCGGAAATGGTCAGCCGGTCCGCCACGCCCTTCTTCGCCGCATGATCTTCCAGCGACTGCCGCGCCGGCCCGTCGCCCACCAGCAGCACATGCAGATCGTATTTGTCCCGGTGCAGCGCCGCGAAATCGATCAGCCGGTGTACCGCATTCCAGCCGCGCACAAAGCCGGTGAAGCCCAGCACGATCCGTTCGGGCGGCAGGCCCAGCGCCGTCTTGGCCGTCTTCAGGTCCGGCGCCGCGCCGAAGCGTTCCGGATTGATGCCGTTGGGGATGACGGTGATGCGCTCGCGCGGCACGCCATAGCCCGCCACCATGTCGGCCAGCACCCCGGTCACCGGCAGGCAATGATCGACATTGTTCCAGATCATGCGCTGCGCCCAGCGGCCCAGGCCATGCAGCTTCAGCCCGTCATTCTTCGCCCGTTCCTCGAACAAGGGTGCATTGATCTCGGACAGCAGCGGCAGACCCATCGCCCGCCGCACCCACAATCCCGCGAACAGGAACAGGCTGAACCGCTCATAGATGAAATCCGGCTTGAACGCCTTCACCGCCGCGCGCAACCGCAGCCAGGCCTTCACATTGTAGGCGACTTCCAGCAGTTCATAGACCGCGCCGGGCAGCATCTTCTTGATGCCGTCCACCAGCGAACTGGAGCCGCCAAAGCCGGTGGCCTCGAAGCTGGGCGGACCGACCAGCAGGGTTTCGTGCCCCTGCCGCTTCAGGGCGGCATGCAGTTCTTCCAGATGGACCGCCTGCCCGTCGCGCGAGGCGATCCGGTGATGCAACAGAATGCGCATGATTCCCCGAACCTATCCGACAAGCGTTAGCCCAACCTTTCCGGCCGCCGCAAGCAAAACGCCCGCCGGCATGGCTGCCGGCGGGCGCAGGATCGGGAATGAAGGCTATTGGTGGGTGGCCTGTCCCGCGGAATGGACATCGACGCCCGGCATGGTCATCCAGGGCCCATCCAGCCGGAAGGGATAACTCCGGCCCGCGAAATGGCAATGATCGCCGACACCCGGCATGCCCGGCACCAGCCCGTCGCGCAGGTCCGGCAGGGCGACATCGTCATCAAGGTCGTCATCAACAAAGAACTTCATGCCTGGTCTTTCTCGAAAGGCGCTCCGGCCCGCCGGGGGCGGCGGCGCCGGAGCCATTGGATTGGACGTATCATCCGGGCCCGGGCCCGTTCAGTCCTGGGGTGGAGCATCGTTCGTCACCGGAACCCTCCTTTCACAAGCCGGAGACAACCGGCCTCGAAAGCGATCCTGCGCGGATCGAAGCGCACCGTCTATTTCGCAAACTGCGGATGGGCGAACCCCTGACGCCAAAAAAAGAACGCCCGCCAAAGGCGGGCGCTACGCAGCTTTCAGCATACTCGGACTTCCTTCCCCCACATTGCGAAGCAATCGGTGGGGGAAGGTGTCACAGCGAGGTGTCGCCGGAGGCGACCCGAGCTGTGACGGATGGGGGCAACCAATTCAAGCCGCCTTACTTTCCTGCACCACCTGAACGAACTGGATCGCCACGCCATCCTCGTGATGGCGCACCACCTTGCCCCAGCTGCGGCCCAGATTGACGATCTCGCCCACCGCGGGCCGCGACTTGGTGCGCAGCGATACGCCGTCCAGCGAAACGTCCAGAACTTCACATTTTACATGATGGCCGTCGGCGCGCACGATGAAGCCGGTGCCGATGGCGGGCTCGCGCTTGTGCCTGCGCTGTTCTGTGATACCAGTGATGCCTTCCGCCACGAACAGGGCCAGCATGTCCTTCAGCCGGTTCTGCTTGGTTTCGCCGATGGTGAAGGCCAGCCGCAGCACGCCATTCTCATGCAGCACCACCCGGCCCTCGAAGCGGCCGAAGCCGGTGACGTAAAGCACGAACTTGTCGCCCAGCGGAAAACCGCCATCGACCTGCACCGCCGCGCCGCCCGCCGACAGATCCAGCACCTTGCAGTCGATGGTGCTTTCATTGAGAGGATTGAAAAGCTGGCGCGGCATATACACCCGCACCCGCTGATATTTGCGCCGCTCCGGCATGCCCGGCGGCGGACCTGGCTGATCGCTCATGATCGCCCCTAGAAAATGGCTCCGTCGGTACGCTAGGCCCACACGTCTTAGAGTCCGGTTCCGGGATTGCCTCAAAATTGATGCAAAATGCGCCCGCCGCGCGGCCACGTTCCGCCCGGAAAATCCCGCGATCCGGCGCTGCTTGCCAAGCCGAACCGCCCGGACTATGCGTCTGGGCGCAGTCCCGCTGAAAAGATTTTTCCGCCCATGCGCGTCCTGATCGCCTGCGATTCCTTCAAGGATGCGCTGTCCGCCGAAGGCGTGTGCCGGGCCATCGCACGCGGCATCGCAAAAGCCCATCCCGGCGCGCAAACCATCGAAATGCCGCTGTCGGATGGCGGCGAAGGTGTGCTCGACATCCTGCGCCGTGCGCTGTCGCTGTCGCCGATCAGCCTGACGGTGGAAGACCCGCTGGGCCGTCCCGTCACCGCCTCCTACGGCCTGTCAGCCGACGGCGCGACCGCGCTGGTGGAAATGGCGGAAGCATCGGGCCTGCAGCGCCTGACCCAGGCCGAGCGCGATCCGCTTCTGACCTCCACCTTCGGCACCGGCCAGTTGCTGGCCGACGCGAAGGCGCGCGGCGCGGCGCGCGCGTTGCTTGCCATCGGCGGCAGCGCCACCAACGACGCAGGCATAGGCATGGCGGCGGCGCTGGGCTGGCGCTTCCTCGACTCCAGCGGCGCCGCAGTGAAGCCCATCGGCGGCAATCTGCAACAGATCGCCCGGATCGTCCCGCCCTCCGCGCCGCTTTTCGCGCAGGTGGATGTGCTGTGCGACGTCACCAATCCGCTCTGCGGTCCCAATGGCGCATCGCATGTGTATGGCCCGCAAAAAGGCGGCACACCGGAGATGATCGCACAGCTCGATGCGGGCACGCGCCATATGGCGGCGCTGGCGGCGGATCAGCTTGACCGCCCCGGCCTGGCCGATGTGCCTGGCGCGGGCGCCGCGGGCGGCCTCGGCTTCGGCGCGCTTGCCTTCTTGAACGCCAGCCTGAAACGCGGCATCGAGATGGTGCTGGACCTTGTCGGCTTCGACGCCGAAGTGAAACGCGCCGATCTCGTCATCACCGGCGAAGGCCATATCGACAGCCAGAGCCTGCAGGGAAAGCTGATCCAGGGCGTCTGCGCCCGCGCGAACGGCGTGCCCGTGATCGCGTTGTGCGGAAAATTGTCCGCCGGTCCCGCCGATATCGCCCAGGTAGGCCTGAAGGCCGCCTGGTCGATCAACGATATCCAGCGCCCGCTGGCCGAAATGCTGGCAGCGACAGCGGAGAATCTGGAGCGCAAGGCAGCCAGCATCCCCTTGTGACCTTCATCCGCATGGTTGAAATTCCGCCTGTAGCGGGTCCGGGGGAATTTCACATGCGCAGGCTGATGGGGATCATGGCGATGGCAGCGGGCATGATCGCCCAGCCCGGCATCGCCGCGCCAATCGCGGCTGCTGATATCGATACCATCTTCTCCAAATGGTCGGGGACAGCCACCCCGGGCTGCGCGGTCGGCATCGAACAGGGACCGGAGCGCTTCTCGAAGGCCTATGGCATGGCCGACCTCGAGCATGACGTGGCCAACAGCCCCGCAACGATCTTCGAGGCAGGCTCCGTCTCCAAGCAGTTCACGGCCGCCGCCGTGCTGCTGCTGGCCCAGGACGGCCTGCTCCGGCTGGACGACGACATCCGCAAACATCTGCCGGAGATGCCCGACTATGGCGCCCGGATCACCATCAACGAACTTCTGACCCACACAAGCGGCATCCGTGACTGGGGCGTGCTGTCCGATATCGAAGGCTGGCCGCGCACGACACGCGCCATGACCCAGCCGGATGTCCTCGCGCTGGTCTCGCGGCAACGCGCCCTCAATCACGCGCCGCGCGCGGAGTTCAGCTACACCAACAGCGGATACAACCTTCTGGTCATGATCGTGGAGCGTGTGTCGAAAGAACGCTTCCAGCAATTCAGTCACCGCCGCATCTTCGCGCCGCTGGGCATGACGTCCACAAGCTGGCGCGACGATTTCCGCCATGTCGTGAAGGGCCGCGCCATCGCCTATGCGAAATCCGGCGAAACCTACCGCCAGCAGATGCCCTTCGAGGACGCCATCGGCAATGGCGGACTTCTGACCACGACCGGCGATCTTCTCTTGTGGAACCGCGCCCTGTCGGATGGCAAGCTGGGCACATTCGTCACGGCGGAATTCGAACGTCAGGGCACGCTAGCCGATGGCCGCCGCATCCCCTATGCACGCGGTCTGCGCGTCGAAAACCGGCACGGTATCAAGGAAGTCTCCCATGCCGGGGCCACGGCGGCCTATCGCGCCTGGCTGGCCCGGTTTCCCGCCCAGTCGCTTTCGATAGCGGTCCTCTGCAACGCAAGCGATGTAGGGCCGTCCGCCGCCAATCTGGGCTATCTGGTCGCCGACAGGCTCCTTCCGCCCGACCAGAACCGCGCCCCAAAACCGCGCCCCCTCGCAAATATCGCGCAACGCGCAGGCCAGTTCGTCAGCGAACGCACCGGCATGCCGCTGACGCTCAAGCCCGCCAACGGCAGACTGCTAACCGGGGACGGCACGAGCCTCGATCCGGTAGACCGGGACCGCCTGAAACTGGGCGGCGAGATGATTACCTTTCGCGGATCGGACAGGTTTGAAATCGCCCGCAACGACGGCAACATCGAAACCTATGCCCGCGCGCCCACCGGAGCGGAGTCACCGCCCGACACCTATATCGGCCGTTACACAAGCGACGAACTGGAAGCCCTTTATTTCATCGAGCGCGGTGACAAGGGCCTTGTGCTGCGGCTGGACCGCCGCCCGGAACTCGCCTTCCCGCTGCATTTCATCTATCGCGACGCATTCCTGTACGAGAGCCGCGCCGGACAGACCGGCGGCATCATCCGCTTTGTGCGCAATGCCCAGGGCGAGGTCACGGGTTTCACCATCGGCGTGAATGAGCGTGCGCGCGCCGTGCGTTTCAACAGATCGGCGCAAAAACCTTGAACCGCCGCCGGGCGGATCAGCTATCGCCACTCGGCACGACACTCGCTGTCACGATGGGCGCACGAACCCGCTTGCCCATCCGCATCAGCATCACGGTCCCGATCAGCGCCCAGACAGGGAAAATCAGATAGACCAGAGCAACCCCACCCGCATCCCATAGCGGCGCGATGATCGCGAAACACGCCATGACGATCGACCCCACGACACCGACAGCCACCACCACGGACGGCGCCTTCACCATGCCGGGCGGCGCGGCTTCCCGGCGGCGAAGCACCGGCAGGGCGACACAGCAGATCGCATAGCCGATCACCAGGCTGATGGTGATCGTGTCCACCAGCATCCCCACCGCGCCCCGGCCCAGCGTGATACCGACCAGATTGAACAGGAATATGACCATGACGACTGGCGCGGGCACGCCGGAGCGCCCTTCCCGCCTGTTGACCCAGGACGGCAGCATCCCGTTTCTTCCAAGCGCGATCAGCGTCCTGGCAGCCATCAGGAACACGCCGTTCCATGTCTTCAACAGCGACATGATGGCGATCACCAGCACAAGCGGGACCAGCATGTTCCCGCCCGGCAGCATCCGCGCTGCCTCGACAAAGGCGAGCGAACGCGGCGGCAGATCGCGCCACGGAATGACGATTCCGGTGGCGATGGACACCAGACAATAGAATATCGCCGCCGCACCCACGCTCAGAACCAGAATCCGGAACACCGTCCCGAACGCAAGCTGATCGGATTTTTCTTCCACCAGCTGGCTGATCGCCTGAAAGCCGCACAGCAGAAAGGCGCAGTTGGCAAAGATGCCCGCCGCGCCCTTCCACCAGACCGGATCGTGGGCGGGCAGAACCGGCGTCAGGTTCGACACCTTCCCGTTCAGCACCATCAGCGCCACCATGAAAAGCGCCACGCTGATGAAGCCATATGTCAGCAGGCTGTGAAACCGCGCCAGCATCCGCCCGCCCCGGTAATTGAGAAGCGCGATAAGCGGCGCGCCGATGGCCCCGATCAACAACTGGTTACGGGTGACGGTTGTTCCCAGCACCGTATAAAGCGGGACATCGCCTAGCCCCGGCGCAAGCTTTTCGAAAAGCCACGCTATCGCCAGGCCTTCAAAGACCGCGACGCACATCCAGGCAAGTGCGACGAACCATCCGACATAAAAAGCCAGCGAACGGCCAAAGGCGTGCAGGACGAAACTGAACTCCCCGCCCGTGACGGGAATCCGCGATGTCAGTTCGGCGTAACAGGCGCCGATACAGGCAACCACGATGCCGCCCGCGACAAAGCCCAGCACCGCGCCGCCCGGCCCCGCCGAATCCAGCCAGCTTCCGACAAGCACACACCATGCGGACCCGATGATGGACCCGAAACCAAAGGCGAAAAGCTGGAAGCGGCCTATATTGCCTTTAAGGGCGCCCGGAACGGATCGCGACATCTAGAGGAACATTCGCTCGGATATTCCTCTATGTCGGGATCTTGAAGGGCTTGGGGTCCGAGAACCGCCTGAGCACGTTGGTCGTGATCCTCGCAATGTCGTTATCGAAGCCGTTGTGATTCAACGCGCCGATATAGGCCATGGAGCCGACCGAAAACACCGCCCCCCCGGATTGCGTCTCGAAGAAGGTAAGCGACGCATAATTCTTGTTGTCATAGTCGTCGCGCATCTTCGCCGCCAGCTCTCCCGACGCCCAGGTCGGCAGCGGCGTACCCTCCGACTTGGCCAGATGCAGCGCATGGCGCGGCGTTCCGGCGGCGAAATCGAAACGGTCGAACTCGTCACCCGCCGCCCCGCCGAAATGCGTGCCGTAATCGCCGATGATCTCGGACGTCACGCCCGCGAAAATGAACGAAGCGCGCGGATTCTTGGAATCCGGAAGCACCTTGTAATAGGTGTTCCCCGAACCGAAGGTCGTGCCGCAATATTTCAGGCCCAGAATGCGATCGGGCCAGCTATGGTCCCATTCCAGATTGTCGACGCCGTTCAATTCGAACCGGCGCTCGCCCTCGAAATTCTGCGGCGTCCAATAGACCTCGTTCAACCGCCGCAATTCGACCGCCGGAATGCCATCGTCGCGCCAGGCGGCGGGATTCTGGAAGCCATTGCCGCCCAGATACATCAGCCTTCCGCCCGACCCCAGATAGTCATGGACGGCCGTGAAAATCTCCGGCGACTGATATTCCGGGTGCTGCCCGGTGATCACGGTGCGATAGCGCGACAGCAATTCCTTGCCCTCGCGATGCACCAGATCATCCGTGATGATGTCGTATGGCGCATTGGAATGTTCCAGCCAGTCGACGATCTGGGTGTCGGAATTTAGAAGATGCAGCCAGGTCTTCAACGTCACGGTCAGCAGCGGACGCCGCCAGGACGACCGCGTCACCAGGGTGCCGTCGATATGCTGGTCGTACAGCCCACGGCCGAATTCCGGATGCTGCATCAGGAAATCGATGTCGTCGGCGTTGAAATGGAAGGCCGGATACCGCTCAAGCTGGGCGAAATTGCGCGTCCAGTTGGTATAGGCCAGATAGGTCGTGGTCGGGATCAGGAACGCCGTCGACGCCGTCGCCCTGCCCTTGGGCGGCGCCACGAAGAACGGCACATAATGCTCCGACTTGCCGTGCTGCAAATGCACGGCATAGATGCCGCTGCGCAGGCCCTGCGGCACCGTATAGGTGAAGCTGGGCGCCCATTCCGCATCCAGCAGATCGTCCTCGCGGAAATAGATCGCGGAGAATTCACCGGGCTGCTGACGCCAGTCCTTGCTGGACTTCCAGTGGAAGCCCTTCATCGCCCGCTGGGGCCAGTTGACCCCGCGGCCATGCCAGGCGGCAGCCGTCGTGTCATGCACCGTAAAGCCGCCAATGCCCTTGCTGAAATCCCAGAAGCCGCGGATGTCGCTGTCCGCCACATCTTCCAACTTTGTCGCGCGGGCGATGCGGATCATCTCGGCGGGATGCAGCGGCTTGCCCGCGATTCTCACCCCGTCGATGCGGCCATTGAACAACGCATGGGGCGCGGGCTGGCCATTCGCCATCGTCTCGCCGCAGCCGGCGGCAAAGCGCATCGGGGTGCCGGACGCAACGGCCCAATCCGGATTCAGCCTGCGGGTGCCGAAAATATAATGCCAGGGATCGCTGGGCGATTCCGGCGTGAAATTGTTGTCTGTCAGCAGCACGTCATAGACGCGCCACTCCCCGGTCTCCGCGTTGAAAGACGCCGCCAGCATGGTCCAGTGACCGGGCTGGATATAACGCGATGTCCGCAGCTTGAGATATTTTCCACCACCCTGCCCGACCCACAGCGCACCTTCGCCGCGCTCGTCAATGCCGATTGCCCAACCGGCCTTTTTGGTGTCATCCCATTGCGACGTGACGAACTGAATTCCCTTTCCGGGCATGGTCGGCTTGACCAGCGCCATGACGGAAAAACTCTGCTTGCTGCTGGTGATGCCCGCAGAAGACGGTTTGTCGAAGGTGACATAAGAACCGGGCCAGGTCTTCTGCTCATGTCCCCGATAGCTGCGCGCGAAATCGGCGGCGACCGGGTCCACGCGGAATCGGCCCGCGCCGGAAAGCGTGTCGCCATTTATCACGCGAACCAGCGACGCCTTGTAATCGCCGGGCGCATAGGTGCTGGCGAAGAAGGTGATCTTCTCGCCGGGCCGCACCGTGATCTGGTCGCTGTAACCGACGACGGTCTTGTTGGACTTGGCCAGTGTCAGCGCATGGCCCTTGTCGGCATCGACCACCGGACGGCGCGGGCGGGAGGTGAGAGTTGTGAGCGCCTGAGCCGGAAGCCTCGCCAATACACCAAGCGCGGATACAGCACCCATTGCCAGCATGGATGCGCGGCGCGTCAAACCGGCCATTTCCTCAATCCCCCATGTAATATTTGTAACACTGAACCATATTCACGAAATGGCCGCAACGCCTCCAACGGATGGCTAAAGATCGCGCGTCATAATGGGAGCGCTAAATACAAGAACTCAGACAAATAGTTTCTCTCCGCACAGGGAATCGCCGAACGCGCGGCATCGTAATGGCCCGTCCCAGACGCTCATGGCCGCAAGTCCCTGCGAGGCGCTTCCCTGGCCGTCCTTTCTTTTCACCCGGGATGCAGGAGAATCGCAGTCGCGCGGCCGGCCGAATGGCGTCCTGATTGTGCGAAAGCCGCGCAACCCACCGGCATCGAAGCGCTTATTATGAGTGCACAGGCCTTGAAATTGCCCCTTTTACACTGAAATATAGGGACATGGTGTTGCCATCCAACAGAGATGCACTTCGCGCGAGTCGCACGCACGCAGGCTTGTAGCCGGACGTTGTAATACAACGTCCGGACACCATTTCCATGCTTTCAGCATCCTGTGGACCGTCATTCGCGGATAGAGCAGCCATGCATGCTTTCCCGCATCAATTGTTTATCGGCCGCTCGGAAGAAAGCATCTGGAACGGCTAATCGCCGAAGCGTTTTCGCGATCGCGCCCGTCTCGCGCCATTCCTGATCGTCGAGGCAAGCCATTTCCACAAGCTCTACGTCAAGGCGCGCCACCATTGCGCCCCTTGCACATACCCAAGAGGTTACAATGAAGACTCTGAACCAACAGCCGCCCACGACGATTGCGGTCGCGGATTTCGAGAAGCTTTCCGCGCTTGTCGAGACAACACGGCTTTCGATGCCCCAACTGAGCACCTATCTGGAGATGGAGCTGGATCGGGCAACGATCGTATCCGACGCTGCCCCCGAGAGCGTCCAGATGGGATCACTGGTGCGCTTTCACGATCATGGATCCGACAAGATCCACGATGTTCGGCTGGTTTATCCGGACGATTCCAGCATCGCGGAAGGCCGGTTGTCCG
>JAFIHO010000183.1 GCA_017849395.1 Hyphomicrobiales bacterium | reverse complement strand
GTATTTCAGTCAGAACCACTAGGAGCATCGGCCAGGAAAAGTGGAGCCGCGCAGCGGCGAACCAGTTTTCCGTCATGCGCGCAAAGCGCGCCTTTGGTTGACTGGGCGCGTTCGCGCCCGGGGCCGTGCGACCAAAAAGACCCGACATTGAATCCCGCCGTCCTCACCTTTATGTAGGCGGCCCCAAGGCGTCCGCGTGGCTCCGAAGGCAAGGGGGAGGGGGTCCCCGTTTGCTGAGGTTCAAATGGGCGTCTTAGAAAATATATATGAATCAGTAGGTTAGCCTATGGCCAAGACGCTGTATGACAAGATTTGGGACGCCCATCTGGTGGACAGCCCGCCCGGCGAGACCCCCATTCTCTATATCGACCGGCATCTGGTGCATGAGGTGACCAGCCCGCAGGCCTTTGAAGGCCTGCGGATGGCAGGGCGCAAAGTCCGCCGCCCGGAACTGGCGCTGGCCGTGGCCGACCACAACGTGCCCACCACCGACCGGGACAAGGGCATCACCGAACCGGAATCCCGGCTGCAGGTCGAAACCCTGGAAAAGAACGCCAAGGATTTCGGCATCGAATATTTCGCAATGGACGATATCCGCCAGGGCATCGTGCATATCATCGGGCCGGAACAGGGCTGGACCCTGCCGGGCACCACCATTGTCTGCGGCGACAGCCACACCTCCACCCATGGCGCGTTCGGTTCGCTGGCCTGCGGCATCGGCACCTCGGAAGTCGAGCATGTGCTGGCGACCCAGACCCTGCGCGCGCAACATTCGAAGAACATGCGCGTCACGGTGAACGGCAAGCTGCCCGACGGCGTGACGGCGAAGGACATCGCGCTGGCGGTGATCGCAAAGATCGGCACCGCGGGCGGCACCGGCTATGTGATCGAATATGCGGGCGAAGCGGTGCGCGGATTGTCGATGGAAGGCCGCATGACCCTGTGTAACCTGACCATCGAAGGCGGCGCGCGCGCCGGTCTGGTGGCGGTGGACGACACGACCATCGATTACATCAAGGGCCGTCCCCGCGCTCCCAAGGGCGCGGCGTTCGAAGCGGCGGCGATGTATTGGCGCACCCTGAAATCCGATCCCGATGCGAAGTTCGACGCCGAAGTGGTGCTGGATGCGCGCGACATCGTGCCGATGGTGACCTGGGGCACCTCGCCCGAACAGGCGCTGCCCATCACCGCCACTGTGCCCGATCCGGCCGCGATGGAAGATCACAAGCGCGCCGCCGCACAGCGCGCGCTGGAATATATGGGCATCAGCGCGGGCATGAAGCTGACCGACATCAAGGTCGATCATGTCTTCATCGGCTCCTGCACCAATGGCCGTATCGAGGATCTGCGCGCGGCCGCCGTCATCGCCAAGGGCCGCAAGGTCGCGGCGGGCGTCAACGCCATCGTGGTGCCGGGTTCGGGCCTGGTGAAGCATCAGGCCGAAGAGGAAGGCCTGGACAAGGTGTTCGTCGAAGCCGGTTTCGAATGGCGCGATCCGGGCTGTTCCATGTGCCTGGCCATGAATGCCGACAAGCTGAAGGAAGGCGAACGCTGCGCTTCGACCAGCAACCGCAATTTCGAAGGCCGCCAGGGCCGCGGCGGCCGCACCCATCTGGTCAGCCCCGCGATGGCGGCGGCAGCAGCCGTGACCGGCCATCTGGCGGATGTGCGGACGCTTTAGAAAAAGCTTACCGGATCGACATCGACGGTGACGCGCACCGCGCTGGGCGCTTTCACCAGTTTCAGCCAGGCTTTCAGATAGGCCTGAATATCGATGCCCCGCGCCGCCTGCACCAGCAACCGCTCCCGCGTCTGCCCGCGCAGCAGCGCATAGAAGGCGGGCGTCGGCCCCCAAACTTTCACATCCCGCGCCGCCGGCGCCGCCTTGCCCAGTTCACGCGCCACATGACGCACCGCGTCTCCATCCGGACCGGACACGATAATGGCCGCCAACCGCCCGAACGGCGGCGCGGCGCTGGCCTCACGATATTGCCGCTCCTGCTCATAGAACCCGTCGCGGTCGCCCCGCGCCAGCGCCTGCATCACCGCATCCTCCGGATTGCGCGTCTGCAGCAGCACCAGCCCAGGCTTCTCCGCCCGGCCCGCGCGGCCCGACACCTGATGCAGCAACTGGAAGGTGCGCTCTCGCGCCCGCACATCGCCGTCGCTGCCGCCAAGGTCCGCATCCACCACGCCGACCAGGGTGAGTTGCGGGAAATGATGCCCCTTGGCGACGATCTGGGTTCCGATCAGCACATCGATCTCGCGCTTGGCCATGGCGCGGATCGCGCCTTGCGTTTCAGCGGGGCCATGCAATGTGTCGGACGAGGCGATGGCGTATCGCGCGCCGGGAAAGAATTGCGCGAATTCCTCCGCCACCCGCTCCACCCCGGGGCCGCAGGCGATCAAGGTGCCGCCGGCATTACAGGCCGGGCATGCGGTGGGCGCGGGAATCTCAAAGCTGCATTGATGACAGGCCAGCCGCCTGCGATAGCGATGCTCCACCAGCCAGGCCGAACAATGCGGACAGGTCAGCTTGTGGCCGCAAGCCTCGCACAAGGTGAGCGGCGCGTAACCGCGGCGATTGAGGAACAGCATCGCCTGTTCCCCCGCCACCAATGTCTGTGTCAGCGCATCGCGCAGCGGCGGCGACAGCCATTGCGCGCGTTGCTCCGCATCGATGGCATCACGTTCCTGTCGCAGGTCGATCAGTTTCACGCTGGGCATCGCCGCCACGCCGTGACGGCTGGTCAGCTTCAGATGGGCATAGCGCCCGTTGGTGGCGTTGACGAAACTTTCCAGCGACGGCGTCGCGCTGGCCAGCACGACCGGACATTGCTCGATGCGCGCCCGCACCACCGCCATGTCGCGGGCATGATAGATCGCGCCGTCCTGCTGCTTGAAAGCCTGTTCATGTTCTTCGTCCACCGCGATCAGGCCCAGAGATGCGAAAGGCAGGAACAGCGCCGAGCGCGCACCCACCACGACTTTCGCCTCGCCATTCATCACGGCGCGATAGACCCGCCGCCGTTCCTTCTGCGACAGATCGCTGTGCCATTCGGCGGGACGCGTGCCGAAGCGCGCCGCAAAACGCTCCAGGAACTGCACCGTCAGTGCGATCTCGGGCAACAGGATCAGCGCCTGTTTTCCAGTCGCGAGCGCGGCGGCGACCGCCTCGAAATAGACCTCGGTCTTGCCCGAGCCCGTTACGCCATCCAGCAGATGGGCGGAGAATTTGTTCGCGGCCACCGCGCCGCGCAGCGCCGCTGCCGCCTGCGCCTGATCGTCATTCAGGATTGGCGCGGCGAAATTCGCCTCCGGTGCGCGGAATGGCGTGAATTCCGGCAGTTCCGTCGGCATCAGCGCGCCGCTCTGGATCAGTCCGCGCACGACCGCGCTGGACACATTGGCATCCTCCGCCAAACCAGGCACGGAACGCGCCAGCCCATCGGATGCCACGTCCAGCGCCTGCCTGCGCGCGGCCGACAGTTTTGGCGGCACGACGCCGCTGACCACATAGGCGATGCGCCGCGCTTCTGGTTCGAACGCGCCGCGCGACCGCAGCGCCATCGCCAGGATTGCGCCCGGCGGATTGAGCGTGTAGTCCGCCACCCAGTCGATAAAGTCGCACAGGCCTTTCGGCAGAACGGGCGCATCTGCCAGCGGTTCGGCGGTCTTCAGCCTGTTATCGCCCACCGTGCCTTCGGCCGCGCCCCACACCACGCCCAGCATCTGGCGGCTGCCAAGCTGGGCCTCGACCAAGGTGCCGCGCGCTGCGATTGCGCCGCGCGGCAGTTTGTAGTCATAGGCACCAGCCAGTGGAACCGGCAGCAAAATGCCCGCGCGGGGTTGGGGTCCCGGGTCCGGGCTGCTAATCTGGAAATGGGCCTGCCTCACGGGACAAGCTTTCGCTCCGCCGCCCGGCGGGCGTCAATGAAAAGGGTCTTTTCCGTCATGAAAATTTTTCTCGACACCGCCGATGCCAAGGAAATCCGCGAAATGGCCGCTTCCGGCCTGATCGACGGCGTCACCACCAACCCGTCCCTGGCGGCCAAGACCGGGCGCGATTATGTCGAATCGCTACGCGAGATCGCAACCATCGTGGGCGGACCCATCAGCGCCGAAGTACTGGCTACCGACTATGACGGCATGATGAAGCAGGCGAAGATCTTCACCCAGATCGGCAAGCATATCGCGGTGAAGGTGCCGTTGACCTGGGATGGACTGCGCGCCTGCAAGGAATTGTCGGCGGGCGGCGTGATGGTGAATGTGACCCTGTGCTTTTCCCCGATGCAGGCGATGCTGGCGGCCAAGGCGGGCGCCACGTTCATTTCGCCCTTTATCGGACGGCTGGACGATATCGGCGAGGACGGCATGGGACTGATCCGTGACATCCGCACCGTCTATGACAATTACGGCTACAAGACCGAAATCCTGGCAGCCAGTGTGCGGCATGTGATGCATGTGCGCGAGGCGGCGCTGGCCGGGGCCGATGTGTCGACCATTCCCTCCTCGGTGTTCAAGCAGCTCTATAACCATCCGCTGACAGACAAGGGCCTGGCCGCCTTCCTGGCCGATGCGCAGAAGGCGAATGTCGTCATCAAGGGCTGACCCCGGGAGTTTGCCCGGCGAATTGCGGCAGGCCTGGCTGGACCAGCTCGCGCATGAGCGCCGCGCAAGCCCTCATACGCTGCGCGCCTATGGCGATGATGTCACGCGTTTCCTGGGATTTCAGACTGGGCATCTGGGTGGCGTGGTGACACAGAAAACGCTGGCGAAATTATCGCCCGCCGACATCCGGGCCTTCATCACAGCGCGGCGCAGCGAAGGGCTTGGTCCAGGAGGGGTCCAGCGCGCGATGGCGGCGGTGCGCAGCTTCTACAAATTCCTCGCTCGCGAAGGCATCCTGGAAAACGCTGCGCCACGCGCCATCCGCACCCCACGTATCAAGCGGCGTCTGCCGCGTCCGCTGAGTGTCGATGATGCTGCGCGGGCCATCACGGTGGCGGGCGACCACGACATAGACTGGCTTGGCGCGCGCGATGCCGCGTTGTTGACGCTTCTGTATGGTGCGGGCCTGCGGATCAGCGAGGCGCTTAGCCTGAAGCGTGGCGATGTACCCTTAGGTGCAACACTGACTGTGCTGGGCAAGGGGCGGAAGGAACGCAGCGTGCCGGTCCTGCCGGTGGTGGCTGAAGCCTTGCAAAGCTATGCCGGAAAAATTCCATTCACCGGCGCGCCATCGGATGCCCTGTTCCTTTCGCGGCGCGGCAAGCCCATGAGCGCGCGGGAAGCGCAAAGTCTCATGCAGAAACTGCGCGGAGCATTGGGCCTGTCCGACCGCGCCACGCCGCACGCGTTGCGCCATTCCTTTGCGACACACTTGCTGAGTGGCGGTGGAGATCTGCGCAGCGTACAGGAACTGCTGGGTCATGCGTCGCTTTCGACGACACAGATTTACACGGCCATCGACACCCGCGAGTTGCTGGAAACCTATGAAAAGGCTCACCCGCGCGCCAAGGCTTAGATGGTAAGCGGCACCTCTTCGCCGTCCGCCAGGATGCGGCCCTTGTGCCAAAGCCGTGCCAGCAACAAGGTCAGTAGCATGGCCGCTACACCCATAACTGTCATCAGCAGATAGGTCCGCCCG
>JAFIHO010000182.1 GCA_017849395.1 Hyphomicrobiales bacterium | reverse complement strand
GCGTCAACCGCTCAGCCAGCGCGTCCAGCCGCGCCTTGTCGCGCGCCACCAGGACCAGGTCATAGCCGCGCCGCGCCAGCTTTTCGGCGTAGACCTTGCCGATGCCGGAGGATGCGCCTGTCACCAACGCTTTATTCCGTTCGTTCATGCTCTCCTCGCCTGTTGCGGATGAGGACAGCAAGTATGTATTCCGGAACTTTCCGCAAGCGGGTTTATTGTGAGGCGGGACATGCGGTCGAGGGAGCGCCGTGAGATGGGCCGCATGGGAAGGTCCAGGCGATGGGATTGCCGAATTCTTGCTATAATGTTGCTTTGGCCCGCATTCGCCCAGGCTGACGAAAGCTGGGCGCTGCACGGACAGGCGACGTTTCTGGTGCAATTTCATCCGGCATTCCGCTCCCCTTTCGAAGGCGCGGCGAGCCTTAGCCCGTCGGCCAATGGCCGGGAGACCTTCGATGCCACGCTGTTTGGCGGCGTGAGGCTCTGGCCGGGCGCGGAAGCCTGGGCGAATCTGGAGGCGGACCAGGGTTTTGGACTGAGCAACACGTTGGGAGTTGCGGGCTTTCCCAGCGGCGAGGCTTACAAGGTCGGAAAGTCCGAACCCTATCTGCGGCTGCAGCGTATGTTCCTGCGGCAGACATTCGATCTGGGCGGTGACGCGGAACAGATCGCCGCCGCCGCCAATCAACTCGAGACCGCCCGCAGCGCCGATAATCTGGTGATCACCGCGGGGAAATTCTCGGTCGTGGATATTTTCGATGCCAACAGCTATGCGCACGATCCCCGGACCGATTTCATGAACTGGGCGGTGATCGATTCCGGCGCGTTCGATTATGCCGCCGATGCCTGGGGCTATACCTATGGTCTGGCTGTGGAATGGACCCGTGGCGCGTGGAGCCTGCGCGGCGGGTTGTTCGATCTGTCCCGCGTGCCCAACGGCACCGAACTGGAACGCTATTTCGATGAGTTCGAGCTCACCGCGGAACTGGAGCGGCGCTACGTGATCGGCGGTCTTGCAGGGCGCGTCCGGTTTCTGGGTTTTGTCAATCGCGGCCGCATGGGCAGCTATAACGATGCCGTTGCGCTGGCGATTTCTTCCGGTCAGCCCGCCAATGTTGCGCTGGTGCGACGCTACCGGTCGCGTCCGGGTATGGCTTTAAATCTGGAACAGCGGCTGTCGGATATGATCGGTGCGTTTCTGCGTCTCAGTCTGGATGACGGAAGCCAGGAAACCTATGAGTTCACTGACATCCATCGCGGCCTGTCGATAGGCCTGACGCTTCAGGGGGATGATTGGGGCCGCAAGCAAGACAGTGTGGGCATCGCCTTCGCGAACAGCGCGATATCGCAAGCGGCGAGGTCCTATTTCGATCATGGCGGCATCGGACTTCTGATCGGGGACGGACGGCTGCCGCATTATGCGGACGAGAATATCGTCGAACTTTTTTACGATTTCGCGATCAGTCCTCAGCTAAATCTCACGGCGGATTACCAGTTAATCGCGGCCCCGGCCTTCAATGCGGACCGTGGCCCGGTCTCGGTGCTGGGATTGCGAATGCACAGCGCCTTCTGACTTCTCAAGATTGGTGCGGCGTGCAAAACTCCATGGCCCGTGTCCGGAATTTCGCAAGGATTGCCCTGCCGCATGGATGACGATATGCGCACGCTCGCGGATTTTCTGCGCGAGGCCCGGCGCGTGGTGGTGTTCACCGGCGCGGGCATTTCTACCGAATCCGGCATTCCGGATTTCCGTTCGCCCGGAGGCATCTGGTCGAAGATGCAGCCGGTGATGTTCGCGGATTATCTGACAAGGCCGGAGGCCCGGCGCGTGTCGTGGGAGCGGCGGCTGGCGATGGAGGAGACCTGGCGGGCGGTGAAGCCCAATGACGGTCACCGCGCCGTGGCCGACCTGGTGCGGCGGGGCATCGTCGGCCATGTCATCACCCAGAATATCGACGGGCTGCATCAATTGTCGGGCGTGCCCGATGACAAGGTGATCGAACTGCACGGCACCACCCGCTTGGCCAAATGCCTAACCTGTGGCGCGCGGGCGGAGGTTGCCGAAATCCTTGCCCATTTCGAGAAACATGGCGACGCGCCGGACTGCAAACTCTGCGGCGGGTTGATCAAGACCGCGACCATCTCCTTCGGCCAGCCCATGCCCGAGGCCGAGATGGCGCGGGCGGAGGCGGCGACCCTGGCCTGCGACCTGTTCCTGGTGCTGGGGTCATCCTTGGCTGTCTATCCGGCGGCCGGGTTTCCGCTGGCCGCCCGGCGCAACGGGGCGCGGCTGGTCATCGTGAACCGGGAGGAAACGCCGCAGGACCGGATCGCGAACCTGGTCATTAATGCGGAAATCGGGCCGATTATGACGGCGGCCGTTCAGGCTTTATAAGCGGGTTGCCAGCCCTTATATGGGTAGAATGATCCCCCGAATCCCCCCATCCGGAGTAATGAATTTGCGCCGCGCCGACGAAGAAACCGAAGAAAAAGACGACGAGAAGTCCAAGACCCCGGATCCGCAATCCTCGGAAATCTCCAAGGCCCTGTTCAAGTCGCGCACCGTGCTGATTTTCGGCGAGGTGGACATGAAGATGGCGGAACGGGTCACCGCCCAGCTTCTGGCCTATGCCGAGAGCGAGGGCGACATCCGTGTCATCGTGAATTCGCCGGGCGGCCATGTGGAGTCGGGCGACACGATCCATGACATGATCCGTTTCGTCGGCAACCGCGTGAAGATGATCGGCACCGGCTGGGTCGCCAGCGCGGGGGCGCACATCTTCCTGGGCGCCAAGCGCGAGAACCGCTTCTGCCTGCCCTTCACGCGCTTCCTGTTGCACCAGCCCCTGGGCGGTGTGCGCGGCCAGGCCAGCGACATCACCATCGAGGCCGAAGAGATCATCAAGATGCGCGCCCGCCTGATCCGCGAGATCGCGGTGGAGACGGGGCAGCCTTACGAGAAGGTCGTCGCGGACACCGAGCGCAATTTCTGCATGGGTGCGGAAGGTGCGGTGAAATACGGCCGGGTCAGCGAGGTCGTGACCTACGCCAAAGACGTGTAACGATGAACGACGCGCCTTGGTGGAAAGGCGCGTCCGTTTATCAGGTCTATGTCCGCAGTTTCTGTGACGGAAATGGCGACGGGCAGGGTGATTTCGCCGGGCTGATCTCCAGGCTCGATTACATTGCCGCGCTGGGGATGGATGCGATCTGGCTGTCGCCCATTCATCCGTCTCCCGACCGCGACTGGGGCTATGATGTTTCCGATTATGGGGGGGTGCATCCCGACTACGGAACGCTAGCGGATTTTCATGCGCTGGTGGACGAAGCGCACAAGCGCGGGTTGAAGATCATTCTGGACGAGGTGCTGGCGCACACCTCGGACGAACATGCCTGGTTCGCGGCGAGCCGTGATGGCGATGCGTCGAAAGCCGATTGGTATGTCTGGGCCGATCCGAAAGACGATGGCACGGTGCCGAACAACTGGCTGTCGGTATTCGGCGGCCCCGCCTGGGCGTATCAGCCGGCGCGGCGGCAATACTACCATCACAAATTCCTGCGCCAGCAGCCCAAGCTGAACTGGCATGAACCTGCGGCCTGTGAAGCGGCGCTGAAGGTGCTGGACACATGGCTGGCGCGGGGCGTGGACGGGTTCCGGCTGGATGTCGCCAATGCGTTGCTGCATGACGCTGGCCTGACGGACAATCCCGCGATCCCGGCGGGGGCGCGCGGCAAGGTGGAGTGGTCCGCCGCCGCCAACATGCAGCGCCACTGGTTCGATTCCAATCTGGAAGAGAACAGGGCGGTGCTGGAGGTGATCCGACAGAGGGTCGAACAATATCCCGATGCGTTTGTGTTCGGGGAGTTCTCGGAAGAGTTCGAGCGGTCCGGCTGTTACCTGCCGTCCGATCAGGGGCTTCATGCGGGGTACAATTTCGCGCTGCTGGTGGCAACCACAGCGCAGGAGATCGCGGCGCATCTGAGAATCCTGGCCGCGCATCCCGATCACTGGCCTTGTATTTCCTTCTCCAACCATGACGTGATCCGAACCGTGACGCGTTTCGGCGGCGCGAGCCCGGAACGCGCCAAGCTGATGCTGGCACTGCTGTTCGCGCTGCGCGGGACGATCCTGCTGTATCAGGGCGAGGAATTGGGGCTGCCGGAGGTCGATCTGCTGCGCGACCAGTTGCGCGATCCGGTGGGCGATCTTTACTACCCGTTGTTCAAGGGCCGCGATGGCTGTCGTACGCCGATACCATGGGATGGGGACGCGAAGAATTTCGGCTTCAGCAGCGGGACGCCTTGGCTGCCGCTTGGGCCAGAACATGGCGCGCTCAGCGCGGCGGCGCAGGAGCGGGATGCGGACTCGCCGTTACAGTTCGCGCGGGCGATGCTGAAGGCGCGCAAGCAGCATCCGGCGCTGCGGCTGGGCGATCTTGCGCTGGTCGAAACGGAAGGGGCGTTGCTGGGCTTTGTGCGCAGCCATGCGGGCGAACGCATCCTGTGCCTGTTCAACCTGGGCGACGAGCCGCATGTTCTGGCGCAGAACGGGGTCGGGGATGTGCTCGAGTTCGGCACCGGCGATACCGTGCGGGATGGGATGAAACTAACCCTCGGCCCGCTGGCGGCTTTCTTCGCGCGTCTCTAGCGCCTTCGTCGCCGCCTCGATCGGCAGCAGCACGCAGGTGTGACGGCCCGCATGACCGGCGACGCCCTCGAACACGCCATAGACGGGGCGGGGTGGCGGTGCATGGTCTTTCAGCATGGCGCGCACTGCCCCCGCGAGCGCGGCGAGCGCTGTCCGATCCAGGCCGATGGCTGCGTCCGCCAGGATCGCGGCGGAGGCCTGGGCCAACACGCAGGCATGGGTGTGATGCGCCAGCGCTGCGATGCGGCTGCCGTCCAGTTTCAGGTCCACCGTCACCTTGTCGCCGCAGGCGGGGTTGTGGGCCGTCGCCGTGGCGTCGGGCGCGGTCAGGCGGCCCGCGCCGGTGGCGTCGGCAGCCAGCCGCAGCAGGTCCTTGCGGTACAGGGGATCGGACAAGTCGCTCATCGCGCTTCGTAAGCCTCCAGCGCTTCGCGCGTGTCTATGTCCGTAAGGGGCGCGTCGTCTTCCATCTCAACCTCGCAGACCTGTTCGGGGTGGCGGGCGAGCAGGGCACGGGCGCCGGTGTCGCCTTGCAGCGTCATCATCTCGGGGAAGAAATCGCGGCCCCACAAGACTGGATTTCCCCGCGCGCCCTGATGGGTGGGCACGCAGATGGCGCGGTTTTCGGCGGGGTCGAAGGCGGCGATCAGCCGGTCGATCATGTCCGCCGTGACGCCGGGCATGTCACCCAGCAGGATCAGCGCGCCGTCGCAGTCGGCGGGCAGGGCGCTGAGGC
>JAFIHO010000181.1 GCA_017849395.1 Hyphomicrobiales bacterium | reverse complement strand
GTTTTCGTTGGCGCCGTCCGCGATGTACATGAATTTCTGCTGCGGATCGCGCGAGAAGGCGACTTCCCATGGCGCGCCGTCGCCCTTGGTGTTGGCCTTGACGATGTGCTGGCGCAGATAGGTACCATCTGTCTTGAACACCTGGATGCGATTGTTGGTTCGGTCGCAGACATAGATCAGCCCGTCATTCGAAGGCTGGGCGCAATGCACCGGATTGCCGAACTGGGGCGAGTTCACGTCGTAATGCGGGATGGGCTTGTCGTCCGGCTTCTTGCCATAGGCGCCCCACATGCGCTTGAACTTGAGCGTCGTCGCGTCCCACACCGACACGCGCTTGTTGCCATAGCCGTCCGCCAGCACGATCTCGTTGGCTGAGTCCATGAAACGGATTTGCGCCACACCGCGCACATTCTGCGTGTCCAGGCTGCCCTTGCTGGCGTTGGCCTTGCCGATCTGGCCGAGATATTTGCCGTCGGGGCTGAATTTCAGGATGAAGCTGTCGTGATACTGTTCGGAAGGACCGGCATAGGCGCTGGGGACCGACTTGTCCGCGAACTGCGCCGCGCTGCCCGCGGCGGGACCGGGCTGGCGCGCGCCGTTGCCGCCCAGCCAGACATTGCCGTCCTTGTCGATGGTGATGCCGTGATTGGAGCTGGGCCAGTCATGGCCGTTGCCGCGGACCTGGTCGCGGCCCCAGTGCTTGATGAGGTTGCCCGCCGGATCGAAGGCCAGCACATCGGGGGCCGCCGTGCAGCAATCCGCCTCGCCGCGCGCGGAATAGGATTCCTTCATCTCCAGCGTTTGCGGGCGGTGGACGACCCAGACATTGTCTTTCGCGTCCATCGAAAGGCCGATGGTCATCGCCAGGATCCAGTGATTGGGCAGGGGCTTGGGCCAATAGGGATCGACCTCGAACCAGGGCACCATCACATCGCCGGAGGTCTGTGCCTGGGCATTGCCGATCAGGCCGGTATGCGACAGGCCTTGTCCCAGGCCCGCCACCAGGATCGCGGTGGCCGCGCCCAGCAGCAAGGTCCGAATATTCCTACGCGACTGCATCAATCCCTCCCCTTTGTGTAACCCGACAAACATTCCTTGCGTCCCGTCATGCGCTGTCTTTCGGATGTTCTCCGCGCGGTCAGCCGGGACAGTCGCTGCCATATTCGTTGAAGGCGTGGATCGCGTCTTCCATCCGGACGGACGCGATCTTCTTGTTCTTCTCGCTGACCAGGATGCGATGATTTTCCAGGATGCGCTGCGCGGGGCTGAGCGGTGCGCCGCTTTGGGTGCGCGCGGCGATATAGTCGCCAATGCATTTCTGGAAATTGTCGGCGGCGGCCGCATAACGCTCGGCCTCCGCCATGCCCGCAACGATCTGTTCGCGGGTGGCACGGAAACCATCCGGCGCGCGGGGCATGGCGGGCGCCCGGCAATTGTCGTTCAGGAAGGCGGCGTTGACCCAGGCCGGATCGGGCCGGCTGTCGCCGATGCCGAGAGAGCGGCAGATGCGGGCGAAGGTCGTTCCGGTGGACTTGATGGGCGCGAAGACGGCGGGCGGTTCGGGAGCGGCGCTCACGGTCTGAAAGGATGCGAAGGCGGCGCTCACCGCCAATGCGGCGGCGGCCAATGCGCTTGCTCCCAGAAGCTTGAACCGGCTTCTCATGGCCTGTCCTCTTTTAGGGGAGCAAATCATAGGGACGGGGCGGTGCCAAGCTTCTGCATGAGACCAAAGAAAGTTGGATGCCCGCTTTCGCGGGCATGACAACAGGGAGACGCGATCGCGCTAGCGCGCGCTCGCCGTCTCAAGGCGCGGGTGCATCAGGCGATCTTGCCAACGCGGGCGGCTTCTTCACCGCGGCCTAGCGCACTGAGCGCGGTGCGCACGATGCCGTCGGCATCGAGGCCCGCCTGCTGGTACATGCGTTCCGGCGTGTCCTGGTCCTGGAAGATGTCGGGTAAAGTCATGGGGCGGATCTTCAGGCCCCGGTCCATCGCGCCGTCCCAGGCGAGGAACTGCATCACATGGCTGCCGAAGCCGCCCGCCGCGCCTTCCTCTATCGTGATGAGCACTTCGTGCTCGCGCGCGAGGCGGCGGATCATGTCCGTGTCCAGCGGCTTGGCGAAACGCGCGTCGGCGATGGTGGGGGTGAGGCCATAGGCGGCCATCTTCTCCGCCGCCAGCAGCACCTGCGGCAGGCGGGTGCCGAAGCTGAGAATCGCGATGCCGCTGCCTTCCTTGATGATGCGGCCCTTGCCGATTTCCAGCGGCACGCCTTCGGCCGGGCGGGCGACGCCGGTGCCTTCGCCGCGCGGATAGCGGATGGCGCTGGGCCGGTCGTCGATGGCGACGGCGGTGGCGACCATATGGGTCAGTTCCGCCTCATCCGACGGGGCCATGATGACGAAGTTCGGCAGGGTCGCCAGATAGGCGATGTCGAACGAACCGGCATGGGTCGCGCCGTCCGCGCCGACCAGGCCCGCGCGGTCCATGGCGAAACGCACCGGCAGCGACTGAATTGCCACGTCATGCACCACCTGGTCATAAGCGCGTTGCAGGAAGGTGGAATCGATGGCGCAGAAAGGCTTCATGCCCTCCGCCGCGAGGCCCGCCGCGAAGGTTACGCCATGCTGTTCGGCAATGCCGACATCGAAGCTGCGCTTGGGGAAGTGTTTCTGGAACAGGTCCACCCCGGTGCCCGAGGGCATGGCGGCGGTGATGGCGACGATGCGTTCGTCCTTCTTCGCCTCCGCGATCAGGCTTTCGCCGAACACGGTCTGGTAGTTCGGCGCCTTGGGCGTGGATTTCTTCTGCTCGCCCGTCAGGACAGTGAATTTGTTGACGGCGTGATATTTGTCGGGCGCGGCTTCCGCGGGGGCGTAGCCATGGCCCTTCTTGGTCACGACATGGATCAGTATGGGGCCGTTCTT